>CADDYR010000105.1 GCA_902810765.1 Chloroflexota bacterium | reverse complement strand
TCGGGCGGCGAGCTGCTCGACCGCGCACATGCTCAGGAAGTAGGCGTGGAACCGGGGATCGTCCGTGAGCTCGGGGTGGAAGCTCGTGCCGAGCAGGTTGCCCTGGCGCACCGCCACGACCGTGCCGTCCTCCAGCCTGCCGAGCACCCGCACGTCCTCGCCCACCTCGTCGACGACCGGGGCGCGGATGAACACGGCGTGCACGGGGACCTCGCCCAGCTCGGGCATCGGGATGTCCGTCTCGAACGAGTCGAGCTGTCGCCCGAAGGCGTTGCGGCGCACCTTTATGTCAAGTGACCCGATCAGCGGCTGGCTCAGGCCGCCCAGGTCCCTCGAGAGCAGGATCATCCCGGCGCAGCTGCCCCAGACGGGCCTGCCGGACCGGATCATCTCGCGGATGGGCTCGAGGAGGCCGTACGTGACCATCAGCTTGCCGATGGTCGTGCTCTCGCCGCCGGGGATGATGAGGCCGTCCAGGCCCTCGAGGTGCTCGATCAGCCGCACCTCGACGGGCTCGGCGCCGAGCCTGCGGAGCATCGCCGCGTGCTCCCTGAAGTCGCCCTGGAGAGCCAGCACCCCTATGCGCCTGTGGGCTCTCTCGCCGTTGCCGCTCATCACCAGCCGCGCACCGCCATCAGCTGGTCCTCGGGCAGGGCGGCGACGTCTATGCCCACCATCGGCTCGCCGAGGTTCTTGCTGACCTCCGCGAGGATCTCAGGGTTGTCGAAGTGCGTCGTGGCCTCGACGATCGCCTTGGCCCGCCGGGCGGGGTCGCCCGACTTGAAGATGCCGCTGCCCACGAATATGCCGTCCACGCCGAGCTGCATCATCAGCGCCGCGTCCGCGGGCGTGGCGACTCCGCCCGCGGCGAAGTTCACGACGGGGAGCCTGCCGGTGCGCGCGACCTCGGCGACGAGCTCGAGGGGCGCTCCGATCTGCCTGGCGTAGGACACCCACTCCTCCTCGGGCATGTTCGAGAGCCTGCGGACCTCGTCGTACACCGCACGGGCGTGCCGCACGGCCTCGACCACGTTGCCGGTCCCCGCCTCGCCCTTCGTGCGGAGCATGCTCGCGCCCTCGGCCACGCGCCTGAGTGCCTCGCCGAGGTCGCGGCAACCGCACACGAACGGGACCTTGAACTTGTGCTTGTCGATGTGGTGGGACTCGTCCGCCGGGGTGAGCACCTCGCTCTCGTCAATGTAGTCCACCCCGAGGGCCTCGAGGATCTGTGCCTCGACGAAGTGTCCGATGCGCACCTTCGCCATCACCGGGATCGTGACGGCCTGCATGATCTCCACGATCAGCGCGGGGTCGCTCATGCGGGCCACGCCCCCCTGGGCGCGGATGTCGGCGGGCACGCGCTCGAGCGCCATCACCGCGACAGCGCCCGCCTCCTCGGCGATCCGCGCCTGCTCGGCGGTGACGACGTCCATGATGACCCCGCCCTTTAGCTGCTGCGCGAGCCCGCGCTTGGTCAGCTCGGTCGACTTCTCCAGCATGCCGTGGCCTCCTCGGGGCCGCCCAAAGGCGGCGGAAAGTACAGTGGTTACGCGACTATTGTACTCGAGCGAACGCGCGACGGACAAGGCAGCCCCGGCCCTCCCGAGCCGCGCGCGCTGGTCACCCTGAGCCCCTTCGCGAAGGAGAAACGCCCCCGAAGGGCCTCTACAGATTCTTCGGCCTCAGAATGACAGGTGTGACAGGGGCCTCGAAACGACAGGAAGTGGTGGAGCTCCCCAAGAGATAACCAACTCTTATGATGGAGATAAAGGCAATTATAAAAAGCTTGACACGCGGTATGGACACATCGCCATTCTACCTTCAGAATTGACGTAGCAGAGAGAACGGAGGCGAGCCAGTTGGCGACCGAGCAGATCGTCGAGCCTACTCAGGAGGAGCTGGACGCGCTCAACGCGGAGCTCTCCTCGCGCACCCCGCAGGAGATCCTCCGATGGGCGATGGATCGCTTCGGCGACGGCCTCATCCTGGCCTGCTCGTTCGGGGGCATCTCCGGGATGGCCTTGCTCGACATGGCCGTGAAGCTCAAGCCGGACATTGATATCTTCTACCTCGACACCGACTTCCTGTTCCCCGAGACGTACCGGACGCGCGACAGGGCCGTCGAGAAGTACGGCATCAGGCCGGTGGCCTTCAAGTCCCGATACACGCCGGAGGAGCAGGCGCAGGAGTTCGGCGACGAGCTGTGGAGGTCGAACCCCGACCAGTGCTGCGCGCTCCGGAAGGTCGAGCCGAACAGGCGTGCGCTCGAGGGCCGCACCGCCTGGATCGCCGGGCTCAGGCGCGACCAGGCCAGCACCCGCCGAGACGTGCAGCCCGTGTCGTGGGACCGGAAGTTCGGGCTGTACAAGATCAGCCCGCTGGCCTACTGGACCGAGAAGGACGTCTGGCGCTACATCTTCGCGAACGACGTCCCGTACAACCCGCTGCACGACCAGGGCTACCCCAGCCTCGGCTGCACCTACTGCACGCGTCGCGTTGCGGAGGGCGAGGACTCGCGCGCGGGCCGCTGGAGCGGGACGGGCAAGATCGAGTGCGGGCTCCACAAGTAGCGGGCCGCCACATCACAGCCGATCTTGGCGGACGCGCTCATCCGCACGGAAGTTACACACCACATACGAACTCGGGAGGGAAGACGCAAGTTGGAGCACAAGGGATTCACGGTCTGGTTCACGGGGCTGTCGGGCGCGGGCAAGACGACGCTCGCCAACGCGCTCGAGCCCGTGCTCAGGGAGCGCGGGCTGAAGGTCGAGAAGCTCGACGGGGACGTCATCCGCACGAACCTCAGCAAGGGTCTGGGGTTCTCGAAGGATGACCGGGACACGAACATCCGCCGGATCGCGTTCGTGTGCGACCTGCTCACCCGCAACGGCGTCGCCGTCATCACCAGCGCGATCTCGCCGTACCGGGACATCCGGGAGGAGGCCCGGCAGATGATCGGCAGCTTCGTCGAGGTGTACGTGCGCTGCTCGATCGAGGAGCTCTCGCGTCGGGACGTCAAGGGGCTGTACGCGAAGGCGCTCGCGGGCGAGATCAAGAACTTCACGGGGGTCTCCGACCCCTATGAGGAGCCGGTGAACCCCGAGGTGGTCGTGGACTCCGAGCGGGAGACGATAGAGGAGAGCCTCGAGAAGGTGGTGAGCAGGCTCGAGGAGCTCGGCTACCTGCCGAGGGTCGAGGCCCTCAGCCCGGCGACCGCGTGAGCCCAGACCAGCCAGAACCCAGGACCAGGAGGCATTTCGGATGACTGAACTGATAGCACCTCACGGCGGAACGCTCGTGGACAGGATGGCTCCTCCGGACCAGGCGCCAGCACTCCTCGAGGAGGCCGCGAGCCTGCCTCGCATCCCGCTCTCGCGACGCGAGGAGTGCGACCTGAACCTCATCGCCATCGGCGCGTTCAGCCCGCTCACCGGCTTCATGCGGGAGGCCGACTATCGGAGCGTCGTGGAGGATATGAGGCTCTCGAACGGCCTGCCGTGGACGCTGCCCGTCACGCTCGCCGTGACCGAGGACGTGGCGGCTCCGCTCAGGGAGGGCGGCCGGGCCGCGCTCACGAGCGACGGGGAGGTGGTCGGCATCATCCGGGTGGAGGAGGTCTACTCGTACGACAAGGAGCGCGAGGCTCTGAAGGTGTACGGCACCACCGAGGACGCCCACCCGGGCGTCAGGAAGGTGTACGGCCAGGGCGAGCTGCTGGTGGGCGGCGAGGTCACGCTGCTCCGGCGCGACCGCTCGATCCCGTTCGCGGAGCACAACCGCACTCCCGCCGAGACGCGCGCGCTCATCGCGGAGAAGGGCTGGCGGACGGTCGTCGCGTTCCAGACGCGCAACCCAGTCCACCGCGCGCACGAGTACCTGCAGAAGTGCGCGCTCGAGCAGGTGGACGGCCTGCTGCTGCATCCGCTCGTGGGGGAGACGAAGTCCGACGACGTGCCCGCCGACGTGCGGATGAGGTGCTATCAGGTCCTGCTGGAGAAGTACTACCCGCGGGACAGGGTGATCCTGGGGGTCCTGCCTGCCTCGATGCGCTACGCGGGGCCGCGCGAGGCGATAGTCCACGCGCTGATGCGCAAGAACTACGGCTGCACCCACTTCATCATCGGACGCGACCACGCGGGTGTGGGCAACTACTACGGCACCTACGAGGCGCAGGAGATGTTCGACCGCTTCGGGGCGGACGAGCTGGGCATCGTCCCGATGAAGTTCGAGCACGCGTTCTGGTGCAACGAGTGCCAGAGCATGGCCTCGACGAAGACGTGCCCTCACCCGAAGGAGAGCCACGTCGTGCTCAGCGGCACGAAGGTCCGCCAGATGCTCGCGGCGGGCGAGATGCCGCCGCCCGAGTTCAGCCGGCCGGAGGTGGCCCGGGTGCTCATCGAGGCGTACCGCTCGCGGGAGCCGGCGGTCTCGTAGGGATCGAACGGGGGCTCCGAGTTGGCGAACATCGCGCGCCGATCCGAAGAGTGGCACCTGAACCGGGACTGGATGGTCCTGCTGGTCGCGGTCGTGCTCGTCGCGGCCGTGAAACTGGGGCTGTCCGTGCCGTGGGATCACGCGCTGCCTGCGAGCGTCCACACAGGTGCGCAGTTCGCCCCGAAGGTGGCGCTCGCGGGCCTGCTCGTCGGCTTCCTCGTCGGCCTCACCGGGATGGGCAGCGGCTCGCTGATGGCCCCCGTGCTGATCTTCCTGCTGCACGTCAAGCCCTCGCTCGCCGTGGGCTCGGACCTGGTGTATGCCTCGATCACGAAGGCTTTCGGGGCGTTCCAGCACTACAAGCAGGATCACGTCGACCTGACGCTGACGAGGTGGCTCGCGTTCGGCAGCGTCCCGGGCGCGATCATAGGCGCTCAGTCCGTGCAGTGGCTTCAGCAGAGCTACGGCGATGCCGTCCAGACGATCATCCTGAGAGCGCTGGGCGCGACGTTCATCGTCGCCAGCGGCTCGATGCTCGCGCGCACGCTGATCAAGCGCAGGCGGGCGGTTGTGGAGGGGCCGATCGAGCTCTCGAACCGGCGGAAGGTCGCCACGGTCGCGCTCGGGCTGGGCTGCGGCTACCTCGTCGGGCTCACGAGCGTCGGCTCGGGCAGCCTGCTCGTGACCGCGCTCGTCATCTTCTACCCGCTCTCCGCCACCAGGCTCGTGGGCACGGACGTGTTCCACGCGCTGCTGCTCACGACCGCGGCAGGAGCCAGCCACCTCTTCGAGGGCAACGTGGACCTCGTGATCGTGAGCAACCTCCTGCTCGGCTCGGTGCCGGGCATAGTGATAGGAAGCAAGCTCGTGTCGGTCGCGCCAGAAAAGCTGTTGCGCACGGTGCTCTCGATCGTGCTCGTGCTGACCGGCTTCAAGATGCTGCTGGGATGACGACGTGAATCAGCACGCCGACCGTACCCTGGAGGTGCCGTCCGCCGAGGTCGCGCGGCCCGTCCCGCCCCACGTGTGGATCTGGCGGAGGATCGTGCGGTACGCGCCGGGCATCCTCGTGCTCGCGGGCGTGGGCTACCTCGCGCTCCTCAGCTCCTACGTCCTTTCGGGGCTGGGCTACGTGCCGATGGCCATCCTGCTGGGGGCTTTCATCAGCAACGCCTTCGGCATCCACCCGGCGCTCGAGAAGGGGATCAGCACGTACGAGCTCTGGCTGAAGGCGGGGATCGTGCTGCTGGGCAGCCAGGTGGCGTTCACGTCCCTCGGGCTATTCTGGCTGAAGGCGATCCCGCTCGCGGCCGCGACGGTGCTGGTGGCGCTGCTGGTCGTGATGGCGCTCGGGCGGCTGCTGAGGCTGCCGTTCAACCTCGCGGCGCTGCTCGCCGCGGGCACTGGCATCTGCGGAGTCTCGGCGATCATCCACACCGCGCCCGCAATCGGAGCGGACGACGAGGAGGTCGAGTACGCAGTCGGCTCAATCCTCGTGCTCGGAGCCGCCGCGATTCTCGTCTACCCGGTCCTGGGCGTGGCGCTGGGGCTCTCGCAGGGCGCGTACGGCGTGTGGACGGGGCTGTCGGTGAACAACACCGCGGAGGCGGTCGCGACCGGGTACAGCTACGGCGCCGCGGCGGGAGGGATCGCGATAGCCTCCAAGCTCTGCCGCGTGCTCATGCTCGGGGCGGTGGTCGCGGGCATGGCCGCCTGGACGAGGCGGCGCGCGGGCGCGGGGACGAAGGTGCAGCTCAGGCAGGCCGTCGGGATCCTGCCCAAGTTCGTGATTCTGTTCTTCGCCTTCTCGGTGCTCGCGGGCACCGGCTTCATCTCGGCCGTGGACCAGGAGTCGCTGCGCAACATCTCCTCGTGGCTGTTCCTGCTGGCGTTCGCGGGCATCGGCTTCAAGCTCAGGTGGCAGGACATCCGCAAGTCCGGCGTCCGCCCCCTGCTCGCGGTGGGAGTCGCGAGCCTGATCCTGAGCGCGCTCACGCTCGGCGTCTCGTACCTGCTATCAGGACTGGTGCTATAGCTCCGCCAGGCCCCGAGCGGCGGTGATCCTGAGCTCCAGATCCGAGGTCACCTCGGCGTCGGGTGACCCGAGGTTGTGCCCGCACCACTCCCTGAGCTCGGCGAGCGCGATGGGGAACACGTCATCCGGTACCTGCCACAGCGAGCTGAAGTACCTGCGCTCGAAGTACTCGAGCAGCTCCCCCGCGGTCTGCCTCACCGTCCACGTCGCGCCCGTGACCGTCTCTAGGCTGGCCCCGCGCTCCGTGAGGTAGCCGAGCACATCCGACTCGGACCCGCCCGGCGGCAGCGGCAGGGCGTCGTGCGCCTCAAGTATGGAGCGCCACGCCTCGTAGAGGGGCGCGTCCCGCCGGGAGACCTCGCGGCAATAGAGGAACACGCCGCCCGGCCTCAGCACGCGCGCGATCTCGTCCATGACTTTGCGCCACTCGGGCAGCAGGTGCAGGAGGTGGGTGGTGAGCACGACGTCGAAGGACCGGTCCGGGAACGGCATCGCGGCGGCGTCGCCCCCGACGAGGGTGAGGCGATTGGGCACACCGCGCGCCTTGCGTCTGAGCTGGTCCATCATTGCCTCTGAGACGTCGAGGCCGGTGTAGGCGTAGCCGCGGCGGATGAGCGACCACGTGACCCTGCCGGTGCCGATCCCCGGCTCGAGGAATCGGGTCTCCGGCCCCGCGCGGGTCAGCCGCTCGATCGTGTCGGCGACGCGCTCGGCCGCCTCGGGCGGAAAGACGCGCGTGCGGTCGTAGACGGATGCGACGTCGTCGAAGGACCTGCTCACTCTCCCCCCGTCCCTTCCGCGATCGTGCGCAGGCCGTCCAGGTCGTACACCGCGAGCCTGCCGCCCTCGGTGGCCACGAGCCCTCGCGCCCTGAGCCACTCGAGGTTCAGCGTCGCGCTCTCCCGCGAGACGCCGGCGAGCACGGACATCTCCCGCACGTCCGGCGCGCCCCGCACGACGAGGGCGTCTCCTTCGGCGGTCCCCGCGGTCTCCGCCACGTGCGCGAGCAGCGCGGCCAGCCGCTGCCTTGGAGAGGCAGCGGCCGACAGCCTCAGCACCCAGTGCTGCCGCTCGAGAGCGCCGAGCAGCTCCCTGGCGAGCCTCGCGGCGGTCTCGGGACCGGCCACGGCCCTGGAGATCAGCATTTCGAGCGGGCATCGCCGGAAGCTCGCATCGGTTGCGGCCTCCAGGCGCACGCCCGCGCGATCGGCGTAGGTCCCGATGGGCACGAACAGCGCCCCTTCTCCGGCAGAGCCGAGCGCGGCGTCTTGCCCTTTGATGCCGCGCCGCACGACGCGGACGCTCCCGGACGCGACGAGGAGGGGCCGATCGAGCGGCAGCTCGCAGCCCGCCTCACGCCGCTCGGTCGGCAGGTCGGAGAGGTCGAGTCCCTCGGCCCGCATCTGGCAGATGCCGGCGAGCGCGAGCGCGTGCTGGTGCTCGCCCTGGCGCCAGTCGGGGGAGCTACTCATCTCCCGTGCCGCGCCGGGTCAGCGCGTCGAGCCTGCCACGCAGGTAGTCGTACTCCTCGATGAGCGGGCCGGAGCGGGACTCGTCCACGAACAGCGTCGGGTCCATCAGCGCCCGCTCGATCTCGGCGAGCCTTGCCTCGATGCTCTGCACGCTCTCCCGGCTCTGCTCCCGTGCTCGCTGCTCGGGCGCGGCCCTCGGCTTGCCGACCGCGCCCTGCCCGGCGAGCTCCTCGTAGATCTCCGCATACTCGTCCATCAGGGATCGCGCCCTCTGCTGGTCCGTGTACGCGTCGGGGTCCTCGAGGAGCGCATCGAGCTCCCTCAGGCGGTCCACCATCCTGTCCCGCTGCACCTCGTTCGCGGCCGGCTTCGGGGGCGGCTGGAGCTGGTCCAGATGATGGGTCTTCCGCTCCCACCGGTCGTTCAGGCCCTGCAGCCTTCCCTGGAGCTCGCCGTACTCGGCGAGCACCGAGTTGTAGCGATCCATGTCCTCGTACAGGTCGGGGTCGTTGAGGATGCCCTGGACGTCGTCCAGGCGCGCCTCCGTCTGCTCGATCTCCGCCTCGAGCGCCTCGATCTCCTGGCGCAGCCTTCGAGGGTCGGTGTCGGTCCGGCGCTGCCTCTCGGCTCCCTCCCGCCTCGGCTCGGCGGGCCGGGGCCCGGTATCCCGTTGATCCTGGCCACGCCTGCGCTCCCGATAGTAGGTGTAGTTGCCCAGGTACAGCGTTGCCCTTCCGCGGTCCATCTCGACGGTCTTCGAGGCTATGCGGTCCAGGAAGTACCTGTCGTGAGAGACCACCACGCAGGTGCCGGGGTAATCCCGGATGGCCTGCTCGAGCACGTCCCTGGTCGGGATGTCCAGGTGGTTGGTGGGCTCGTCGAGCAGCAGGGTGTTGGCGGGCTTGAGCAGCATCTTGACGAGGGCCACCCGGCTGCGCTCCCCGCCGCTCAGCACGCTGATGGGCTTCGAGACGTCGTCCCCCGTGAACAGGAATCGCCCCAGGAGGGTGCGCACGTCCGTGACCGTCCAGTCGCGGGGAGCGGCGGCCATGATCTCCTCGTAGACGCTGTGCTCCTTGTCGAGCAGCTCGGCCTGGTGCTGGTCGTAGTAGGCCACGACGACGTTGTGCCCGATATGGACCTGCCCCGAGGTAGGCTTGTCCAACCCTGCGAGCAGCCGGAGAAGGGTGCTCTTGCCGCTGCCGTTCTCCCCGACGACGCCGATCTTGTCCCCGCGCTCGACGAGCAGGGACACGTTCTTCAGGGCCTCGCGGTCGCCGTACCTGCGGCTCGCGTCTTTGAGCTTCAGGGCCTCCCGGCCGCTGTTCCCCTTGAAGGGGAACCTGAACTTCACGCGCCGGAGTTCGGGCTCGGGGGACTCCACGCGGTCCATGCGCTCGAGCATCTTCTCGCGGCTCTTGACGGACGCGGCCTTGGACGCCTTCGCCCGGAAGCGGTCAATGAACTCCTGCTGGCGCGCGAGCTCGCGCTGCTGGCGCTCGTACGCCTCCTGCTGAGCCTCGCGCCTGCGCTCCTTCTCGCCGACGTACCAGGAGTAGCGGCCCGGGTAGTCGGTGAGCGTCCCCCGCTCCAGCTCGAGGGTCCGCTGGGTCACCCTGTCCAGAAAGTACCGGTCGTGCGAGACCACGATGACCGCACCGCTGTGCGAGCTCAGGAAGTCCTCCAACCACTCGACGGCCGAGAGGTCGAGGTGGTTCGTGGGCTCGTCGAGGAGCAGGAGGTCCGGGTGCCTGAGGAGCGCTCTGGCGAGCGCGATCCGGCTCTGCCAGCCGCCGCTGAAGTGGCGCACCAGCCTGCCACTGTCGTTCGGCGTGAAGCCGAGGCCGTGGAGTATGGTGCCGACCTCGCGCTCGATCGTGTACCCCTCGAGCCGGTCGAAGTCGGCCTGGAGCCGGCCGTACTCCTCCAGGAGCGCGGAGAGCTCCTCGCCGCTCGCGTGCGCCATCCGGCGCTCGACCTCGCGCTGCCTCTCCTCCACTCCGAGCACGTCCTCGAACACCGACAGCATCTCGTCGTGCAGGGTCCGGTCAGACACGACGTAGCTGTCCTGGGGCAGGTAGGCGATCCTCCAGGTGGACGGCGAGGAGATTGTCCCGCCCGTGGGTGCCTGCTCTCCGGAGATCACCCGCAGCAGCGAAGTCTTGCCGCTGCCGTTCGCTCCGACGAGGCCGACGCGCTCGCCCCGGCTCACCTGGAGGGTGACGCCGGTGAACACGAACTCGCCCTCGTAGGCGACTGATACGTCCGATAGCTGTAACATCAGGTCAGATCCGCTCTCCGGATTCGCAAGGGGTGTAAGAGCCGAGTCCGGGGCGGGCCGTGGCGCTCGCTCCTGGTCGCGCTCACCCCCGCTCGCGAGGGGGGATAGCTCAGTATATCAGAGTAAACTTAGCGGACTATCGGCCCGGTTGCGCGGGGCCCTGCTCCACGTTCAGCTTGCTCGTCTCGCGCTTGTTGAACGTGTTGAACGTCCAGTCGAGCAGGATGCCGAGCCGGTTCTTCGCCCCCATCAGCTTGGTCACGTACACGAGGCGCCAGGTGAGCCAGCCGATGATGCCGGTGAGCTTGATGCCCATGATGTCGGCGACGGCGTTGCTCCGGCCGAGGCTGACGAGCTCGCCCTGTCGGACGTAGTGCAGCACCTCGGGGTCCTCGCCGCGGAGGTCTCGCAGGATGTTCCTCGCGGCCGTCTTGCCCTCCTCGATCGCGACGGGAGCGTTCGGCGGCAGGGGCCGCTCCGCGCCCTCCTCGAAGTACATCGCGCAGTCGCCGACGACGTAAACGTTCGGGTGTCCCTCGACCTGCAGGTACCGGTTCACCCTCACGCGCCCGTCGCGGCCCTTCTCTCCCGGCAGGGAGGCGATGATCTCGCTCGCCTTCACCCCGGCCGTCCAGATCACCGTCTTGGCTGGGATGAGCTCGCCCGACTTCGTGCGCGCGCCCTGCTCGTCCACGGAGACGACGGGAGTCTCGAGCAGGATCTCCACGCCCTTGGAGCGCATCGTCCTGACCGCGTTCTCCGCGAGGTCGGGCGCGAGCATCGGCAGGGCCTTGGGCAGGGCCTCCACCAGCAGCACCCGGGCCTCGGCGGGAGCGATCTTCGGGTAGTCCTTCAGGAGGACCTTCGTGATGAGGTCCCGGATCGAGGTCGCGAGCTCGACTCCCGTGGGCCCCGCGCCCACGACGATGAAGGTGAGCAGCGCGCGGCGCTGCTCGGGGTCGGTCTCGACCTCGGCGCGCTCGAAGGCGTCAATGATCTTGTTGCGGATGTTGATGCCGTCGCCGAGCGTCTTGAGGGTGAGCGAGTTCTCCTCGACCTCCTTCATCCCGAAGAAGTTCGCGGTAGCCCCCAGGGCCACGACTAGGTAGTCGAACGGCACCTCGCCGTCGTCGGTGCGCACGACCTGCTTCTCGAGGTCCACGCCCTCGACGGTGCTCTCCTGGAAGCGGAAGCCGGACGCGCGGGCGACGTAGCGCACGGGGTGGGCTATGTTGTCGGGGCCGACGCCGCCCGTGGCCACCTGGTACAGGATCGGGGTGAAGAGGTGGAAGTTGAACCTGTCTATGAGGAGGACGTCGAGGTCCAGCCCGTCGCGGCCGCGGGCGAGCGTCTTCGCAGCGTTCAGGCCCGCGAAGCCGGCGCCGAGCACGACCGCGCGCTTCGCGTTCGGGCTGACGTAGGAAGAGTTCGAGCGCCTGGTCATTCCGTAGGTCGCGGCCGCGCCGACCGCGCCCACCAATCCCAATCCGAGTAATGCCTTCTTCATGTCCGAATACAACTCCAGGGCCTTGTATGATTGCTGAGTTTGCAACGGAGAAACCGTTTGGGCGGGCTACGCCTCGCACAATACGCTGCCCGATCTCGGGCCTTCCCGACCGCCCCGGCTCCGGCCCCATTATACCGGCCACGCCCGCCCGCCTCCACCCGAGCCAACCTCAGGGTCGGGGCTCGTCCCTGCCGGCCGGCGCCGTGCGCCTGGCGAGCGAGGTCAGTACAGGCGGCCGCCGGGCGGCACTTCGCGGTCGGGCGACACGAGCACCACCTCGCCCCGCTCGTCCGGCACGCCCAGCACGAGCACCTCGGAATCGAAGCCGGCGATCCGCCGGGGCGGGAAGTTCACGACCGCGAGCACGAGCTTGCCCAGCAGGTCGTCCGGGCTGTAGTTCCGGGTTACCTGCGCGCTCGACCGGCGCTCGCCAAGCGGCCCGAAGTCCAGGCGCAGCCTGTACGCCGGCTTGCGCGCCTCGGGAAACTCCTCGACCGCCGTGATCCGCCCGACGCGGATGTCGAGCCTCAGGAAGTCCTCGAAGCTGATTGCCTGCCTCACGCCAGATTATACGCGATGGCCCGCGTGTCTCTCCGTTTGCCGGGGCCTTGCGGCGGCCGCTAGAATGGGCTGGTAGACTGCTACTGGTCAGCCGTCATCCTGAGCCGAAGGCGAGGGATCCGGGAGGATGGATACCACCAGGGGCCCGGAGAGGCTCTTCGGCCCGCGGCCCCGGCAATGACAAGCCGCAGCACCGGAACGGCGGGCGGCGCGTGCGAAGCGGCGAGGTGGGATCGTGGCTGGTTCGGTCTGTGGCCCGGGGTGGTGTTCGGTAGTGCGCACCGTACGTCGAGTATTCGAGGTAGATCATGTCTGATTCCAACGTCGTGCGCGAGGAGGACGTCCTCGCCGCGCTGAGCAGGGTGCAGGACCCGGAGCTCCGACGAGACCTGGTGAGCCTGGGGATGGTACAGGACCTCAGGATCGAGGGCGGGAAGGTGAGCTTCACCGTGGTGCTCACGACCCCTGCGTGCCCGCTCAAGCCCAGGATCGAGGCCGACGTGCGCCAGGCGGTGATGAGCGTGCCGGGCGTCACGGAGGCGGAAGTCCGCCTCAGCTCGCGCGTGCAGCCGAGTAGGCTGAAGTCCCAATCCCAGCTGCTGCCGGGCGTGGCGCACACGGTCGCCGTCGCCGCGGGCAAGGGCGGGGTCGGCAAGAGCACGCTCGCGGTGGGCATCGCGCTGGGGCTCGCCCAGAGCGGCGCGCGCGTGGGGCTCCTGGACGCCGACGTGTACGGCCCGAACGCACCGATGATGCTGG
>CADDYR010000104.1 GCA_902810765.1 Chloroflexota bacterium | reverse complement strand
GTTCTTCAGGTCGTAGATGAGCTGCGCCAGGTCCTCGATCGAGTAGATGTCGTGGTGGGGCGGGGGCGAGATGAGCGCCACGCCCGGCGTCGCGTGCCGCACTCGGGCGATGTTCTCGTCCACCTTTTGCCCGGGCCGCTGGCCGCCCTCGCCGGGCTTGCCTCCCTGGGCCATCTTGATCTGCAGCTCCTCGGCGTTGACGAGGTACTCGCTCGTGACGCCGAACCGCGCGGAGGCCACCTGCTTGATCGCGCTCCTGCGCCAGTCGCCGTTCGGGTCGCGCACGAAGCGCGCGGGGTCCTCGCCTCCCTCACCGGTGTTGCTCTTGCCACCGATACGGTTCATCGCGATCGCGAGCGTCTCGTGGGCCTCCTGACTGATCGAGCCGAAGGACATCGCGCCTGTGGCGAACCTGCGGATGATGTTCTCGACGGGCTCGACCTCCTCAAGGGGTATCGGCTGGTCCGCGAGCTTCAGGCCGAACAGCCCCCTAAGCGTCGCGAGCTGGCGGCTCTGGTCGTCGACCAGCCGCGTGTACTCCTTGAATATCCGGTACTGTCCGCTGCGGGTCGCGTGCTGCAGCCTGAAGACCGTCTCCGGGTTGAACAGGTGGTACTCGCCGTCGCGCCTCCACTGGTACTCGCCGCCGACCTCGAGGTCCGGCTGTCGGCCGGGCCGCGCGGGGAACGCCGTGCGGTGCCGCGCGAGCACCTCCTCCGCGATCACGTCCAGCCCCACTCCGCCGATGCGCGAGGGCGTGCCCGTGAAGTACCTGTCGACGACCTCTCGGCTGAGCCCGATGGCCTCGAAGATCTGCGCGCCCCCGTAGCTCTGCAGGGTCGAGATGCCCATCTTGGACATCACCTTCAGCACGCCCTTCGTGACCGCCTTCATGTACCGCTCGACCGCCGTCCTGTGGTCGAGGTCCTGCAGGGTGCCGTCGCGTATCAAGTCGTCTATGGTCTCGAACGTCAGGTACGGGTTCACCCCGCCCGCTCCGTAGCCGAGCAGCAGACAGTAGTGGTGGACCTCGCGCGCGTCCCCGGTCTCGATGATGAGCCCCGCCCGCGTGCGGATCCCGGCCCTGACCAGGTGGTGGTGCACCGCCGCCGTCGCGAGCAGGCTGGGGATCGGCGCGTGAGCGGCGTCCACCTCCCGGTCGGACATCACGATCATCGTGCAGCCGTCCTCGATCGCCTGCTGCGCCCGCTCGCACAGCTCCTCGAGCGCGCGCTCGAGCCCCCTGGCGCCCTCGCTCGCCTCGAACACCATCCGCAGTGTGCGTGAGCTGAAGCCGGGCAGGGTGCAGTGCTTGAGCCGCGCGAGCTGGTCGTTGTCGAGTATCGGCGAGTGGACCTCTATCTGCCGGCAGCTCTCGGGCTCGGCCCTGAGCAGGTTCCGCTCCGGACCGATCAGGCTCTCCACCGAGGTGACGAGCTCCTCACGGATCGCGTCCAGGGGCGGGTTCGTCACCTGGGCGAACAGCTGCTTGAAGTAGTTGTACAGTAGCTGGGGGCGCGAGGAGAGCACCGCGATGGGCGTGTCGGTGCCCATCGAGCCCACGGGCTCCTCGCCGTCGCGGGCCATCGGCGCGATGAGCATCTTGCGCTCCTCGTGCGTGAACCCGAAGATCTGCTGTCGCTGCCGCACGGTCTCGCGGTCCGGCTCGGGCACGTGCAGCGCGGGCGGCAGGTCCTCGATCCTGATGCGGTGCTCGGACAGCCACTTCCGGTACGGGCGCTCGGTCGCGATCTGAGCCTTCAGCTCCGCGTCGTCCACGATCCGGCCCTGCGCGGTGTCTATGAGCAGCATCTTGCCGGGCTCGAGCCTGCCCTTCTGCACGATCTGGTCGGCCGGGATGTCGAGCACGCCCACCTCGGAAGCGAACACGACCCGGTCGTCGCTCGTGACATAGTATCTGGCGGGCCTGAGGCCGTTGCGGTCGAGCATCGCCCCGATCAGGGTGCCGTCGGTGAAGGCGACCGCCGCCGGGCCGTCCCACGGCTCGATCAGCGACGAGTGGTAGTCGTAGAACGCCTGGAGCACCTCGTTCATCCCGTCGTTGCCGCTCCAGGGCTCGGGGATGAGCATCATCATCGCGTGGGGCAGCGAGCGCCCGGCCATGACCAGCAGCTCGAGCGCGTTGTCGAGCATCGCCGAGTCGCTGCCCCCCTCCTGGATGACGGGCAGCAGGTCCTTGAGGTCGTCGCCGAACAGCTCGGACTCGAACAGGCTCTCACGCGCCCGCATCCAGTTGACGTTGCCACGCAGCGTGTTGATCTCGCCATTGTGGGCGAGGAACCTGAACGGGTGCGCAAGGGACCACGTCGGGAAGGTGTTCGTGCTGAACCGCTGGTGCACGAGCGTGAGCGCGCTCTCGGTGTCGGGGTCGCGCAGGTCGCTGAAGTACACCGGGATCTGGTCGGCGGAGAACATGCCCTTGTACACGATCGTGCGCGAGGAGAGGCTGCAGACGTGGAACATGCCGTCGGGGTCCGCACCACTCTCCTGCACCGCCTTCTCGACGCGCCTGCGCACAAGGTACAGCACGCGCTCGAAGTGGGGCACGTCCCGGATCCCCTCGCCGCGCCCGACGAATATCTGGCGCATCAGCGGCTCGCCCGCCCGGGCAGTGTATCCGATAGGGGCGTTGTTCTGGGGCACGCGCCTCCAGCCGAGGACTATCTGGCCGGCCTCGCGCACCTTCCGCTCGAGGAGCTCACAGCAGCTCCGCGCGCGCTCCTCGTCGCGCGGCAGGAACACCATGCCCACGGCGTACTGGCCCGGCTCGGGCAGCTCGAAGCCGAGCGAGGAGCACTCGCGCCTCAGGAACCTGTCCGGGACCTGGAGCAGCACGCCCGCGCCGTCGCCCGTGTTGGCCTCCGAGCCGCACGCGCCGCGGTGGAGCAGGTTCCTGAGGGCTGTCAGCGCCTGGCGGACGGTGTCGTGCGACCTGCGGCCCTTGATATCCGCCACGAAGGCGACGCCGCAGGAGTCGTGCTCGAAGCTGGGATCGTACAGACCGGCGGCCTGTGGTCGGACATTGGGTGTGAAGCCGTCTTGCTGTGTTGAGCTCACTTGATACCTCGCCGTGCCTAACTATAAATCCGAGTAATAGCTGTCATCCTGCCTACAATGATGATCTCAGGCGGACCTCTTTACAATATGTAATGGGTGACAGCGATCCGATGTTCGCCGCGGGGCGACCCTTCTAGTAGACGGACTCCAGCCAGCTCGAGTACCTCGGGTCCTCTCCGCGCACGGCCCGGAAGTACGCCTGCTGCAGCCGACCGGTCACCTCACCCGGCGCGCCAGTGCCGATCGCCCGCCCGTCCACCCGCGTGACGGGCGAGACCTGCACGCCGGTCCCGCAGAAGAACACCTCGTCCGCGGTGTACAGCTCGGAGCGGTCCACGTCGCGCTCGATCACCTCGAGCCCCAGCACGTCCCGCGCGAGCTGCATCACCGCGTCGCGCGTGATCCCCTCCAGGATGTCCGCGCTCACCGGCGGGGTGACGAGCGTCCTGTTGCGGAGCAGGAACACGTTGCAGGAGCTGCCCTCGGAGACGTGGCCGTCCTCGGTGAGGAATATCGCCTCGTCGAAGCCCGCCTCGAGGGCGTCGTCCACGGCGAGCGCGCTGTTGATGTACGCTCCCGTCACCTTCGCGCGCGCCGGGATCGCGTTGTCGCTGATGCGCTGCCAGGGCGACACGCACACGTTCAGCCCCGAGCTCACGTCCACGTAGTTGCCGAACGGCTGTGCGAAGATCGCGAGCTGGTCGGCGACGTCGCGCAGCATCAGCTTGATCGTCGGCGTGGACTTGAACGCCAGGGGCCGGACGTACAGGTCGCTCCTGTATCCATTTTGCCTGATCAGCTCGAGCGTTGTCGCGCACAGCTCGTCCACGGAGAGCTGGAGCCGAATCTTGAGCATGCGGCAGCTGCGCGCGAAGCGCTCATAGTGCTCGCGCAGCTTCAGCACGTACAGCTGCTCGCGCTCGGCGCTCCAGTACGCCCTGATCCCCTCGAAGCAGCCCGTGCCGTAGTTCAGCGCGTGCGTCGCGACGCTGACCTTCGCCTCGGCCATCGGCACGAACCTGCCGTCGAAGTAACACAGGCTGTCCTCCAGCCCCCGAGGGGCCGCCGTTCTCACCGTCTCCGTGCTCTCGACCTTCGCCACGCCAGTCTCCGAATCTCTAGCTGACTGCTGCCACCAGTCGGCTCTGCACGAGGGCCACGACCTCGTCCTCGCCGACCTTCTTCCGCTCGTCGGTCATCGTGATGAACTCCTGGTACACGCTCTCGAGCACCTCCGGCTCCAGGTTGTACCCGAGCTGGGCGAGCCGCTTGGCGAACCCATGCCTGCCGGAGTGCTTGCCGAGCACTATACGGGTGCTCTCCCAGCCCACCGAGGAGGGCGTCATGATCTCGTAGGTCAGCGGGTTCTTCAGCACGCCGTCCTGGTGGATGCCCGACTCGTGGGCGAACGCGTTCTCGCCGACTATCGCCTTGTTGGGCTGCACGGGCATGCCGGTCAGGCTGCTCACCAGCCGGCTCGTCGGCACGATCTCCTCCGTGTTGATGCCGGTGGTGCGGTGGCCGAAGCGGGCCGGGCGCGTCCCGAGCGCCATCACGACCTCCTCGAGGGAGGTGTTCCCCGCGCGCTCGCCGAGGCCGTTCACCGTGACCTCTGCCTGGCCCGCGCCCTCGCGGATCGCGGCGAGCGTGTTCGCCGTGGCCATCCCCAGGTCGTCGTGACAGTGCACGCTCACCACCGCCCTGTGGATGCTCGGCACGCGCTCGAACAGCGTGCGGATCAGCTCGGCGAACTCCACCGGCTCGGCGTACCCGACGGTGTCGGGCACGTTGATCGTCGTGGCCCCGGCCCGGATAGCGGCCTCGAAGACCTCCACTAGGTACTCCGGATCGCTGCGCGTGGCGTCCATCGCGGAGAACTCCACCTCGCTCGTGTAGCGCTTCGCGTGCCGGACGGCGGCGACGGCCATCTCGAGCACCTCGTCGCGGCTCTTGCGGAGCTGGTGCTGGATCTGTATGTCCGAGGTCGAGATGAATGTGTGTATGACCGGCTGCTCGGCGTGCTGCACGGCCTCCCACACGGCGTCCACGTCCGCCAGGCTCGCGGTGGCGCGCGCCAGTCCCGCGACCGCGACGCCACGCACGCGCCTGGATATCTGCCTCACGGCGTCCAGGTCGCCCGGAGATGCCGCCGGGAAGCCCGCCTCGATGACGTCCACCCCCAGCCGCACGAGCTGGTCGGCCACCAGCACCTTCTCGGCAGTCGTGAGGGTAGCGCCGGGAGACTGCTCGCCGTCTCGCAGAGTGGTGTCGAAGATCCGAACCCGAGTGCTCACGCCTACCCTCCTACTGGTAGCACCAGGTGATCGCCTCGATGCACGTCCGCTCGTCCGCCTGATCCTGCTCGGTCGGCTGGCTCGCGGCCGCCTGGACGCTCTCCTGTGCGCGGGGCATCCAGAACATCACGGCGAACTCCTGCACGTCCTGCCACATTCCGCTGTACTGACCCATCTCCTCGCTCCTGTCTCGTGCTACCTGCTACTTCGCCACCGCCTGTGGGACGGTGTCGCTCATCATCGCCCGCAGCCTCTCTCCCACCTGCTCGATCTGGTGGTTGCGGTCCTGCTCTCGCATCCGATTGAAGTTTGGACGGCTCCGCTCGTTCTCCTCGATCCAGTTCCGGGCGAAGGTGCCGTCCTGGATCTCCTTCAGGATCTGCCTCATCTGCTGGCGCACGTGGTCGTCTATGATCCGAGGCCCCGCGACGTAGTCTCCGTACTCGGCGGTGTCGCTGACGCTGTAGCGCATGTAGCTCAGGCCGCCCTGGAACATCAGGTCCACTATGAGCTTCAGCTCGTTCATGCACTCGTAGTACGCCAGCTCGGGCTGGTATCCTGCCTCGACGAGCGTCTCGAAGCCCGCCTTGACGAGCGCGCTCACACCGCCGCACAGCACGGTCTGCTCGCCGAACAGGTCGGTCTCGGTCTCCTCCGCGAAGGTCGTGCGCAGCACGCCCGCGCGGGTGCAGCCCAGCCCCCTCGCGTAGGCGAGCGCGGTCCGCTCGGCCTCGCCGCTCGCGTCCTGGGCGACCGCGAACAGCGCAGGCACCCCCAGCCCCTCGACGTAGCGGCTGCGGAGGATGTGCCCGGGCCCCTTCGGCGCGACCATGATCACGTCCACGCCCTCCGGCGGCCTGATCTGCCCAAAGTGGATCGAGAAGCCGTGCGCGAAGGCGAGCGTCTTGCCCGGGCGCATGGCGGGCGCGATGGACTCGTCGTACACCCTCTTGTGCTGGTGGTCCGGGATCAGGATCATCGTCAGGTCCGCGGCGTCCGCCGCCTCAGCGACCGTCATCACCGCGATGCCGTCCTCGCGGGCGCGCTCCGCGCTCCTGCTACCCTCGTACAGTCCGACGACGACGTCGCAGCCGCTGTCGCGCAGGTTCAGCGCGTGCGCGTGGCCCTGGCTGCCGTAGCCGATGATCGCGATCCTCTTCTGCTTCAGCGCCTCCAGATCGGCGTCCTGATCGTAGTAGACCTTTGCTGGCATGTCGTTCCCTTCCAGTTTGCTCAGGCGCTGAGCGCCTCGTCCATTCCCACCGACGCGCCCGCGGAGTCCCGCGCCATCGCTATCCGTCCGCTGCGCACCATCTCCTCGATGCCGAACTTGGAGAGCAGCTTCACGAGCGACTCGACCTTGTGCTCGGCGCCCGTGATCTCGAGCGTCAGCGTGTTGTGGGAGATGTCCACCACCCTCGCGCCGAACAGCTTCGCCAGCTCGGTCACCTCGCCGCGCTTCGTGCTGTCCGCGCGCACGCGGATGAGCGCCATCTCGCGGAGCAGCGGCGCCCCATCGCTCACGTCGCGCACCTCGACGACCTCGATCAGCTTGTGCAGCTGCTTGACCACCTGGTCGACCTCCGAGGCGTCTCCAGCGACCACGACGCTCATCCGGCTGATGCCGGGCCTCTCGGAGTGGCCGACCGCCAGGCTGTCTATGTTGAAGTTGCGCCGCCTGAACAGGCTCGTCACCCTCGTCAGGGCGCCGGGGTGGTCCTCCAGCAGCACCACGAGCGTCCGTCCCGCACCGCTCATCGCTCGGCCTCCGGCTCCTCGATCATGCCCGCGACCGTGCCGCCCGCGGGGACCATCGGGTACACGTTCGCCTCCTGCTCTATCGTGAAGTCGAGCACGACTGCCCCCTTCCGGCTCATCGCCCACTCGACCGCGGCCTCGACATCCGCCCGGTGCTCGACCTTGCGCCCCTCGAGCCCGAACGCCCGGCACAGCAGGGAGTAGTCGGGAGAGCTGATGCGCGTCTCGGCGTAGTTCCGGTTGTGGAAGAACTCCTGCCACTGGCGTACCATCCCCAGGTAGCCGTTGTTCAGGATCGCGACCTTGATGTCGTACCCTTCCTGAGCTATCGTGCCCAGCTCCTGTATGTTCATCTGGATGCCGCCGTCGCCCGCGACCACCCACACAGGGTCGCCTGGGCAGCCGGCCTTGACTCCCATCGCCGCTGGCAGCGCGTAGCCCATCGTGCCCAGGCCACCTGAGGAGATGTGGCTGTTCGGGCGGTCGTATCCGTAGAACCTCGCGGCCCACATCTGGTGCTGCCCGACATCCGTCACGAGCTTTGCCCGACCGTCCGTCGTGCGCTTGATCGCCGCCAGCACCTCCGCGGGGCTGAAGCGGTCGCCCGTGGGCACCTCGCGCTCGGGCCGCATCCCGGCGCGGATGCCCCGCAGCCACTCATCGTGGTCCCCCGGCTCGCACGCCGCCGTCAGCCGCGCCAGCCCTTCCTTCGCGTCCGCGACGATGCCCACGGCGGTGGGCACGTTCTTGCCGATCTCCGCCGGGTCTATATCCATGTGCACGATCCGGGCGTTCGGCGCCCAGTAGCGCAGGTCGCCGGTCACACGGTCGTCGAACCTCATCCCGACGCCCACGATCAGGTCGGCCTGATCTATCGCGCGGTTCACGTGCGCCGGGCCATGCATGCCCGGCATCCCGAGCGAGAGCGGGTGCGACTCCGGGAAGCAGGAGATGCCGAGCAGGGTCGTGATCACCGGTATCCCGGTGTGCTCGGCGAATGCGCGCAGCTCGTCGTAGGCTCCTGAGATGATCACGCCGTGCCCCGCGATGATCAGCGGCCTATGGGCCGACGAGATCAGCCGGGCGGCGCGCTCGTAGGTGTCCCGAGTCGGGCGCTCGGCGCGCGGGGAGCTGGGCGCGCGCTCGGCGGGAGGCGTGTACTCGGCCAGCTCGTTCTGCACGTCCTTCGGCACGTCCACGAGCACCGGTCCGGGGCGGCCGCTGCGGGCGATCCTGAACGCCTCGTGCACGATCGGGCCGAGCTCCGCGGCGCTGCTCACCAGGAAGTTGTGCTTCGTGATCGGCATCGTGACGCCGACGATATCGGTCTCCTGGAAGCTGTCGCGGCCTATCCCGGGCCTCGCCACCTGGCCGGTGATGGCAACCACGGGCACGGAGTCCATGTAGGCCGTCGCGAGGCCCGTCACCAGGTTCGTCGCTCCCGGGCCGGAGGTCGCGACGCACACCCCGACCCGTCCGGTGGCCCTCGCGAAGCCGTCGGCCGCGTGTGCGGCCGCCTGCTCGTGGCGGACGAGCACGTGGTGCAGCTCGGGGTACTCCTTGAGCGCATCGTAGAACGGCATGATCGCGCCGCCCGGGTAGCCCCACATCTCGCGCACGCCCTCCTCGATCAGCGCCTCGCAGACGATGCGCGAGCCGGTGAGGCGGCGCGGCACGGCGTCCTGCTCTTTCCTGGTGTCCGCTGACTTCTCCACCGTGATCGTCATACAGGCCCTCTCAATAATCTCCCCATTAACCTCGGAAGCCTCCCGGTCTCTCGGGAGGCTTCACCAAGCTTTGCTCTGGAATCCGTCTAGGCTCGGCTCGTTTGCCTCCCGGCACCGTGAATGCTCCCAACAAGGAGCGAGATAAGGACGAGGCGAATGCGGAGGACAGTAGCCGCCGACGCGAGCGCCCGGCTGGCCCCGGAGAATATGCTGTTGTTCGCTGCACCGTACTTCCGCACGACTCTGCCTCGAGATCGGGGGTAACAAAAAAGCTCTCGATCCCCGAATAGGGACGAGAGCTTTCCCGCGGTACCACCCTAATTGCCGCCCATAGCAGGCGACCACTCTTGCGCTGTAACGTGCGCTACGCGTCCGACCCTACTGCCTGGTTCGAGCCGGCCGCTCGGAGGCGAGTTCGGGCTTGCTGGCCACCGGGTCGCACCAACCCCCGGCTCTCTGAGCGCCTCGCTCCGCCCTACTGCTCCTCGTCGAAGCGTTTGACAGGTGAAAGAGTAGCACACTCTCCCCGGCCCTGTCAACCACCTGCGACAAAATGCCCGGGAACATCGGCAGTTGACGCCTGCCGCCCGGTCAAGTATAATGACCTCGCTGCCCGCCGAAGGGCGCGTGGAACCGTGGTGTAGTGGCCTAACATACGTCCCTGTCAAGGACGAGATCGCGGGTTCGAATCCCGTCGGTTCCGCCCCAGGTGGCAGATCCAAGGGCTCGTGATGCTCGACGCGCACGAGCCCTTCGCGTTTTTCACGACCCGAGCCGCCCGGCCCCTCCAGCGTCCTCTCGCAGATACAGGCTCGCGCGCCACGGAGGGCATGGACTCTGCGAGAAGAGCCGGGGCGTGGAGAGCCCTGGGCGGACACACGCCTCTAGAGGAGCACGAGCCTGTATTCAGGATGCTGGGAGGCTGGTGGAGTACCCGACGAGCGCCGACCAGATCTCCTGGAGGCGGCTTCGCGACGAGGCCGTCGCCGCTGACCTCCGCGATCGGCTGACCCACGACGAGCGCACGACGCACCTCGCGCTCCGGGTGAGCGTGGGCGATGGCGTCGCGGTCGTGGAGGGAGAGGTCGGGTCGGAGGAGGAGAGGAGGCTCGTGGGAACGCTGCTCAGGCACCAGGCGGGGCTGTTCGCCGTCTGGGACCTCCTGGAGCTGCCCGGGCGGCCTCTCGACCTGCTCGACCTCGGCTGTGGAGGCAAGAAGCAGTTCTCCAGAGCCATCGGCGTTGATCGGGTGCCACATCCGGGGGTAGACGTCGTGGCCGATCTCGAGGATCGCCTGCCCTTCGAGGCCGACTCACTCGATCACGCCTTCGCGGTACACGTCCTCGAGCACATCTCCAGCCTCGTCGGCCTGATGAACGAGCTGCACAGGCTCATCAGGGCGACGGGAACCCTCCACGTCCTCACGCCCAACTGGCGCTTCGTGAACGCGGTGGCCGACCCGACCCACGTCCGCCTGATGGACGTGCAGACCTTCAAGCACTTCGGCCAGCCGCGGCCGGGCGTGGCCCTCTGGCGCCCGCTGATGGTCACCGCGTCCGAGTCCACCGTGTACGCCGACCTCCAGCCGATCAAGGACAGTCCTCCCGCCTCCGCGGGGGAGCTGGCGCGGTGGTTCACGTGATCCCTGTGACTTGTCGGCCAGAGCTTGCCGACGATCACCGCTTTCCGATAACCTCAGGATGGAAATCCCTGGAGGTCTCGCACGCCGCGAGCGAGATATGGCGATGAAGAGGTGGTGGCTTGCGATCCTGTGCCTGATCTCGCTCGCGGCGTGCGATGCCTCGACCTACGCCTACCGAGCCCAAAGCACGGCTCCGCCCGCTCCCGTTAGAGCGAGCCCGATCCCGACGAGACAACCCGCTCAGGATGGCGCCGTCGGCGGACCACAGCTGTACCCCGTGCTCAGGGTCGTGGACGGCGACACGCTCGACGTGCTCGTGGACGGCCGGAGCGAGACCCTGAGGCTCATCGGGATAGATACGCCCGAGACCAAGCGACCCGACACGCCGGTGCAGTGCTTCGGCCCTGAGGCGTCGCGGAAGGCGCACGAGCTGCTGGACGGCTGGAAGGTCAGGATCAAGGCCGATCCCACGCAGGACAGGCGAGACAAGTACGGCCGCCTCCTCGCCTACGTGTGGCGGGCCGACGGCCTCTTCTACAATGAATGGATGGTCCGACACGGCTTCGCCCACGAGTACACCTACGACAAGCCCTACGAGTACCAGCGGCAGTTCAAGCAGGCGGAGGAGTACGCTTACACCCACAGACTCGGCTTCTGGTCACCGCAGACCTGCAACGGCGATACCCACAAACCGGAGGCGCAGAAGGGCAGCTCGAGCGGCACCTACACCAACGAGCAGACAGGGGGCCCGCCCCCGGGCAGGCGCGACTACGACTGTTCGGACTTCAGGACTCAGGCGCAGGCGCAGAAGTTCTTCGAGGCCCACGACCCCCGGAGGGACCCCTACCACCTGGACGGCGACCACAACGGGCGGGTGTGCGAGAGCCTGCCCTGAGCTACGCCAGCAGGCTCGAGATGGCGCCGCGCACCGCGCCCTCGACCGACTCGTCGAACGGGGACGGCAGGTCGAAGAAGGGCACGGAGCCCTCGGCCTCGTAGCCACCCTCGCGCGTCTGCCGGGCCGTCGGCACGTAGCCGATCATCCCGTTCGAGTAGCCGAGTGGCAGCATCGCTCCGCGCGATCGTCGCTTCACCTCCAGCCCGTACTCCACTACGATCTCGCCGCTCATCGCGAGCAGCGACAGCCCCTCTGCCAGGTCCAGCCGCGTGAGCTCGAGCATGGCCGGCTCGCGCAGCCTCTCCGGCCGGCTCAGCAGCAGCCGTGCCCACTGCCCCGCCACGCCCGGCTCGCCCGAGCGCCGCTCGAGCTCGCGGACATCCGGCACGCATCGGTATGGCAGATCCACAATCCTTACGCGTCCGCGCAGCGGCACGGGATCGAGGATCTCCCGAGGCTTCGCGAGCACGCGCAGCACCTCCCTGCCGAGGGTCTCGCCGAGCCTCCGGACGTCGCGGTCGTCGCCCTTCCGGAAGCGGTCTCCTTCCGTGACCCTCGGGTTCACGTCACCGCAGCACCCCTGAAGGAACGCCGCCACCGCTCCCTCTCCAAGCTCCGACTCGACCAGATCCATCGCCACGCCCGGGTACTCGCTCGAGATCAGGTTGTCCTGCGTGGTCGTCGGGTGGCAGGTGAAGTGTACCAGCGTCGCGCCACCTCGGCCGGACTCGGTCGCGAGGCTCACCACCGCCACCTCTGGATCGCTCGGCCCATAGGGGTTGGGCGCGTTGATCACCTCGCCGCCCACTCGCCTGCGGCGGTTCATCCCGATCCGGCACTCCCCGCACCCCCTGAGCACCCTCACCGGCTCTAGCTCCCCGAACGCTTGCTCCGCCGCGTCCAGGAGGCGGGACTCGAGCAGCGCGATGTACTCGTCGTCCAGAGGGCCGAGCAGGGCGGTGAAGCGGTGGCTCGTCTGGGGGCCGGAGTGGTTATGCGTCGCGCTCAGGATCGTCAGCTCGGGCACCACACCGCAGCGCTGCTCCAGCTGTCTCCGGAGCTCGGGCACTCGATCCGATCCCCACCAGATCAGGTCGGCACTCACGATCAGTGCCCGCCGCGCGTGCCCTCCCCCCAGCACGGACTCGAGCGCGACCGCGCACAGCCGGAGGGGCCGCGAGACACCCTCGCACAGACCCGCGCGCGCGGCGAACCCCGCGAGCGGCAGCGGCCGCGTGGGGGTGATGTCCGCCTTCGCGACCCCGGCTCTGAGGACGGTCATCCGGAGCTCCCGACGGCTACGTCAGCCAGATGGGGTTGGACCACGCCCGCCTGCCCTCCGCGTCGAGCACCGTGATGCGGCAGTACGAGCCCTGGAACGGGGCGAGCGGGAAGGAGTACTCGGTCAGGCCGTCGTCGGAGGCGACCGACCGGGCCACCGACCCCCTGCCTGCCGCGTACACGGCCCGCGCCTCCGAGCACCTGACCACGATGCTGCCGTTGCGGACCGAGATATCGTGGATCTCCGGCCCCTGGCTCGAGTAGTACTGCCCGGCCTTGAGGGCGGCGAGCAGTGAGTCGGGATCGGCGCTCTCGGCCCTGACCTGCACCCACGCCTCGAAGCTGTCCGGCCGCCCCGCAACGAAGTGGGCGTCGTCCGCGGCGTAGGCGTTGATCCGGTG
>CADDYR010000103.1 GCA_902810765.1 Chloroflexota bacterium | reverse complement strand
GTCCCCGACCCCTACGACCGCGAGCGCTGCGCCCTCTCCTACCGCCACACCCACCCGGACACCCGTCGAGCTACCCTCCGCCGCCGTCTACCCCGTGCCCCAGTCGCTCGAGCAGACACACGAGGCGCTCCCTGTGGGAGGGACGGTCGCGATCGTCTCAGGCGGGCAGGCGGACCAGTCGGCTCTCGAAGCGCTCAAAGCGCTGCTGAGCGCCGCGGGCGTCGGCAGCATCGTGGAGGGAGGCGCGACCGGGGCGGAGATGACGATCTACCTGGGCGTCGGGGGACCTGGCTCGGGCGACGCCCTGCGGGCTCTCGGGGCCGAGGGACCGAAGGGCCTTCCCGCGGAGGGCTATGTGCTGGCCTCGGGGCGTGGCCCCGACGGCACGCCGACCGTCGTGCTGGCGGGAGCGGACCCGAGCGGCGACTTCTACGCCGTGCAGACGCTGAGGCAGCTCGTAGTGGCGCAGAGGGGCGAGGCGTGGGTTCCGGGGGTCAGCGTGCGTGACTGGCCGTCCATGCGGGTTCGAGGGGTCATCGAGGGCTTCTACGGACTGCCGTGGTCCCACGAGGACCGGCTGAGTCAGCTCGAGTTCTACGGTCGGCACAAGATGAACACGTACGTGTACTCCCCGAAGGACGATCCGTACCTGCGCGCGAGGTGGCGGGAGCCGTACCCCGCGGACCAGCTCGCGCTGATCCGCGAGCTCGTGGACGGGGCGCGGGCCAACCACGTGACCTTCACCTACGCGCTCTCGCCCGGCCTCTCGATCTGCTACAGCTCGGGCGACGACGCGCGGGCACTGATCTCGAAGTTCGAGTCCCTCTGGGAGATCGGTGTGCGCGCGTTCGCCGTGCCGCTGGACGACATCTCGTATACGAAGGCGAACTGCCAGGAGGACGTCTCCCGGTTCGGCACAGGCCCATCAGGCGCGGGGTCGGCGCAGGCATACCTCCTGAACAGGGTGCAGCGCGAGTTCATCCAGACGCATCCGGGCGCGCGACCGCTGGAGATGGTGCCGACCGAGTACGCCGACGTCGCGGACTCCCCGTACAAGCGGGCGCTCAGGCAGGGGCTCGATCCGAACGTGGTCGTCGAGTGGACGGGCGTCGGGGTCATCGCGCCGGTGATCACCGGGGCGCAGGCGAACGAGGCCCAGCAGGTGTTCGGTCACGACATCCTGGTGTGGGACAACTACCCGGTGAACGACTACGTGCGCGACCGGCTGCTCATGGGACCGGTCGTGGGCAGGGACTGGAACCTTGGCTCCTACCTCGTCGGGATCACGGCGAACCCGATGATCCAGGCCGAGGCTTCGAAGGTCGCGCTGTTCACCGAGGCCGACTACTACTGGAACGGCGGGGCGTACAACGCCGAGAGGTCCTGGACCGCCGCCTTGCGGGAGGTCGGGGGCAGGGCCTGGCGCGCGCTCGAGGTGCTCGCGGAGAACAGCTACTCATCCAGGATCGACGCCACCGAGTCTCCCGCACTCACGCCTCTGATAGCAGCCTTCTGGCGCGAGTACGGCTCGGGCGGCGGCCTCGCGGCGTCCCGTCCGCTCCTCGGCTACTTCGCGCGCATGCGCTCGGCGCCCTCCGAGCTTCGGCACGGCCTGGAAGACGCCGGGCTGCTCGACGAGGTGGGTCCGTGGCTCGACAAGCTCGGGCTGTACGGTTCTGCCGGGCAGGTCGCGGTGCACATGCTCCTCGCGCAGAGGAGCGGACGCTCTGCGCAGGCGCGGCAGCTGAGGAGCTCTCTGGAGTCGCAGGTGGCAAGCCTGCGCGCGATACCGCAGGAGGTGGCGGAGGGAGTGATGGATCCCTTCCTCGACCGCGCTCTCGCGTCCGTTCAGGAATGAACAGCCCCACGGGTTGCGCGACCGTTCGCGGCACATCGCGCCCCATTTTCGAGCAGCACCGCACGATATACCCAACGGGCGGCCCGAGCTCGCGCTACGGACCAAAAGACGAGAACAGGAGAGCTATGAAAGCGGCCACCACCAGGGCGACCAGTACGGCCACTATTGCCGCGGGTATGAGTACCACGAGTACTGCCCTGCCGGTCGTGGTCCCGTGCAGCTCCCTGATACCCACTATGTTCAGATAGATGCCGTACAGCGCTACGATCCAGCCTACGTACGGTACCCAGGCGATGACCGAAGTCACCGAGCTGTACGCCAGCGCACGGAAGGTGGCCTCGAATCCTGCGTTCTCCGCACCCACGATGAGCATCACCAGCAGGTGCAGTATCCCTGCCCAGATGAACAGACCGACCGTGGTGCCTATCGGAGTAAGCACTATCCTTGCGATGAAGTCGCCCACGCTCTGGTCGCTCAGCGCAAACGAGATGAGCCCGCCAAGGATGGCCGAGATCTCGGCGCATATCAGGGCGAAGATCCAGGGGCTGGCGTAGTTGCCACGGCTGGGTATCGAGCGGAAGAAATCTGCCGGCCACCTCAGCACCTTCGTCCCCGTGTTGACGAAGCTGCTGAACGGGTCGTTCGGGTTGTAATCCATCCCCTGTTGCCGGCTTCTGTCGACCTCTGAGTTGTACTCCATTGTAGTCCTCCAGACCCATGACGTTGGTTACCCGGTCGGTATCGTGTGTCAACTACTCTACGGTAAACGGCGAACACTTTGAATACTCATGTCCTCTGCTACCCGTTCCAAGTCCTTCGTCAAATTGGGAGGGACTGGAACAGGTGCATCGGGATGGCAAGGGCAGGTGACTCAGGACGAAAGCGAGCGTAGGGCTACGGCGGGGAAGGGTTGCCCCGGAGTCGGCATCAGCCGGACGGGCCGACGGCGTCCCAGCCCGACAGGTCGAGGTCCGGCGCGTCTCCCAGCACGACCATCGCGAAGGTGAGCACCGTGCATCCGGGCTCGAGGTGGCCCCCGAGCGCCCGCTCAGTGTTCGAGAACGTCAGGTGCGCGTGCACCCTTCCACTGAGCACGAGCCCCGTGATCGTGGTTATGTCGAACGGCCCCTCGCCGCTCCGGAAGACGTCGCCCGGAGGGAGGCCCGTCGTCTCGACAACGTGGAACCTGTAGGCGCTCAGCGAGCCCAGCCCGGCGAGTATCACCCCGTTCCGGATGCCGTGCTGGTCGGCGGCCACGCGTATGCCCTCGAGGAGGTCCTCGCCGGGATCGAGCCTGACGGCCACCACCCTCGTTACGTCCGCGACCTGCGAGATCATCCCACTCTCCTTTGGGCGGGGAGCAGGCGGCCCCTCGCGCTCACGAGCGGCGATCGCACCACGCGGACTACTCCTCTCCGGTGACGGCCGCGCGGCTCGTCGCCTCCTTGATCGTCTCGACGACCGACGCGTCGGCGAGCGTCGTCGTGTCTCCGAGCTGGCGGTTGTCTGCGATGTCCCTGAGCAGCCGCCGCATGATCTTGCCGCTGCGCGTCTTCGGAAGCTCGGGGGTGAACATGATCTGCTTCGGCCGGGCTATCGCGCCGATCTTCGTAGCGACGTGCTGCCTCAGCTCCTCGCCGAGCTCGGACTCGGGCTCCACGTCGCCCTTCACCGTCACGAACGCGAAGATCGCCTGTCCGGTCACCTCGTCCTGCTGCCCGATCACGGCAGCCTCGGCCACCTGCGGGTGCGACACGAGCGCGCTCTCCACCTCGGTGGTGCTGATGCGATGGCCCGACACGTTCATCACGTCGTCCACGCGGCCCATCAGCCAGAAGTAGCCGTCGGAGTCCCGCTTGGCTCCGTCGCCGGCGAAGTACACGCCCGAGAAGCGGCTCCAGTAGGTCTGCCTGTAGCGCTCGGGATCGCCGTACACGCCGCGCAGCATCGCGGGCCACGGCCTCGTCAGGACGAGGTAGCCGCCTCCGCCCAGGGGCACGGAGTTGCCCTGCTCGTCGAGGATGTCGGCCTCGACGCCCGGCAGCGGCCTCGTCGCCGACCCGGGCTTGAGCGTAGTCAGACCGGGCAGCGGCGAGATCATGATCATCCCCGTCTCGGTCTGCCACCACGTGTCCACGACGGGACAGCGCTCGCCGCCGATGTACCTGTAGTACCACAGCCACGCCTCGGGATTGATCGGCTCCCCGACGGTGCCGAGCACCCTCAGCGACGAGAGGTCGCACGACTGCGGGTAACGCGGCCCCCACTTCATGAAGCTGCGGATCGCCGTGGGAGAGGTGTACAGGATCGTGACCCTGTACTTCTCGATGAGCTTCCAGTAGCGATCCCTGTCGGGGTAGTCCGGAGTGCCCTCGTAGATCACGCCTGTCGTGTGGTTCGCTAGGGGGCCGTAGACTATGTAGCTGTGCCCCGTGACCCAGCCGATGTCGGCCGCGCACCAGTACACGTCCTCGGGCTTGACGTCGAACACGAGCCTGTGGGTGTATGACACGCCGAGGAGGTAGCCCGCCGTCGTGTGCACGATGCCCTTCGGCTTCGCGGTCGTGCCCGAGGTGTAGAGCAGGTACAGCATGTCCTCCGAGTCCATCTCCTCGGGCTCGCACTCGGCGGACTGCCCAGGCACGATGTCGTGCCACCAGACATCCCTTCCCTCGACGAAGCTCACGTCCTCGCCGGTCCGCCTCACCATCAGCACCTTCTGGATGGTCGGGGTGCTCTCGAGCGCCTCGTCCGAGTTCGCCTTGAGCGGCACGACCCTGCCGCGCCTGTACCCCCCGTCGGCGGTGATGAGCACCTTCGCCTCCGAGTCGTTGATGCGGCCCGAGAGGGAGTCGGGCGAGAAGCCGCCGAAGACGACGTTGTGGGGAGCGCCGATGCGCGCGCAGGCCAGCATCGCGATCGGCAGCTCGGGGATCATGGGCATGTATATGGCCACCCGGTCGCCCCGCTTCACCCCCAGCTCCTTCAGCGCGTTCGCGCACCGACACACTTCCTCCAGAAGCTGCGAGTACGTGAACGTCCTCTGCTCGCCGTCCTCGGCCTCCCAGTAGTACGCGACCTTGTCGCCGCCGTTCTTCACGTGGCGGTCCAGGCAGTTGTACGAGACGTTGAGCTTGCCGCCCGTGAACCACTTGGCGAAGGGCAGGTCCCACTCGAGCACCCTCCCGTAGGGCTTGAACCAGTCGAGGCTCTTCGCCTGCTCCGCCCAGAACCCCTCCGGATCGCGCCGGGCCTGCTCGTAGATGTCCTCGGTGGAGACGTTCGCCTGTCTCCTGAACTCCTCGGACGGAGGAAAGACGCGCTCCTCCCTCAGCAGCGTCTCGAGCGCAGCCTCGTGGCCCTTCTCGGTCATGCCCTCACACCTCCTCCTGCTGGCCCGCCAGCATTCGACAAACTCTCCTGCCCGGCTGTTCGTGGTGCCGTGCGCTTGCTATCTTATACTATCACCGGCGCGCTGGTACACCCCGCGCCCGGTATCACGAAGGCGGGGACAGGTCGCATCGCTGTGGAGGTTGAGTTGACGGAACGCAGGTACTCGGGGCTGTTCCTCGTTGTCGTGGCGATCTTCATCGCCTGCCTGATCTCGGCGAACATCGTCGCGGTCAAGCTCGTGGACGTCTGGGTGTTCACGGTGCCCGCTGGGGTCGTCGTGTTCCCGCTGAGCTACCTGTTCGGCGACGTCCTCACGGAGGTTTACGGCTACAGCAGCGCGCGCCGGGTCATCTGGCTCGGCTTCGCGGCGAACCTGCTCGTCGTGATCTGCATCAAGGTCGCGCAGGTGATCCCGCCCGACCCCGCGTTCACGGCGCAGGCGGCCTACGACCGCATCCTGGGGTTCACCCCCCGCCTGCTGCTCGCCTCGTTCGTCGCGTACCTTGCGGGGGAGTTCTCGAACGCCTTCGTGCTGTCCCGGATGAAGCTCCTCACGAAGGGGCGCTTCCTGTGGACGCGCACCATCGGCTCTACGCTCGTCGGCGAGGGCATAGATACTCTGATCTTCGTGAGCGTGGCGTTCACCGGCGTGGTGCCGGGCGACGTCGTGGGGCGGCTCATCATCGGGCAGTGGGTGTTCAAGGTGGCCTACGAGGTCGTGGCGACGCCGCTGACGTACGCGATCGTGACCTACCTGAAGAAGCGGGAGGGCGTGGACGTGTTCGACCGGCAGGTGCGGTACAACCCGCTTGCGCTCTCGCGGTGAGCGAAGTTGACGACTTGGAGCGGCCAACTGTATAGTTGAGTAAGGGGTTGTCAGGCGGCGAGCGCGCGAACCGGTGCGCCGCCGGGGTCTCCATCGTGTGAGGTGCGGAGTTGACCGGGCATAGCACGCTCAAGACGGCGGTGCTGCTCACCGCTCTCACGCTCCTCCTGCTCGTCCTCGGGTACCTGATCGGGCGCGAGGTCGGTCTCATCGTCGCCTTCGCGCTCGCGCTCGTCACGAACTTCGTGTCCTACTGGAACAGTGACAAGATCGCGCTGGCGATGGCCGGCGCGAAGGAGGTGGGACCGGAGGAGGAGCCGGAGCTCCATCGGATCGTGGGCGAGCTCGCCAGCTACGCCCGCATCCCGAAGCCGCGGGTGTACGTAGTGAACAACCCGTCGCCCAACGCGTTCGCGACCGGGCGCAACCCCGAGCACGCAGCCGTCGCGGTGACGACCGGCATACTGCGGATACTCGACCGCGACGAGCTGGCGGGCGTGCTGTCGCACGAGCTGAGCCACGTCACGCACCGCGACACGCTGATCGCGGCGGTGGTGGCCACTATCGCGGGCACGGTCATGTTCCTCGCGAGCATGGCTCGCTGGGCGATGATATTCGGCGGGTTCGGCCGCGTCTCGGACGACGACAACGCGGGTGAGCTCATCGGCGGGCTCGTGGCCGTGTTCGTTGCGCCGATAGCCGCGATGCTGATACAGCTCGCGATCTCGCGCTCGCGTGAGTACGCGGCCGACGCCGGGGGAGCACGGCTGACCGGGCAGCCGCTGGCCCTCGCGAGCGCGCTCCGGAAGCTCGAGGCGGGGGTGCAGGCGCGACCGATGGAGGTCAACCCGGCGACCTCGCACATGTTCATAGTCAACCCGTTCCGGACACGGAACTTCGCCAGACTGTTCAGCACCCACCCGCCGACCGAGGACAGGATCAGGCGGCTCGAGCAGATGGCTTACGGCGAGGATGCGTCGCGTCTCTGACGTCCCTACAGAGGAACAAATATTCCCGCGGAGGTAGCGATCGTGCTACCTCCGACGTGCAAGGAGGTCTTTCGGTCCCGCCGTTCAGCGGGACGTCGCTCGCAATATGGATCCTATAGTCGAAGACTTATGGCGCATCGTCTCCGTAGTCGTCCTCGTCCTCATCAACGCCTTCTTCGTAGCGGCCGAGTACTCCTTCGTCTCGGCCCGCAGGACTCGGATCAAGCAGCTCGCGGAGGAGGGCAGCATCCGCGCGAGGCTCGTGCAGCGCGCGATGCGCGACACGAACCGGTACATCGCGACCACTCAGGCGGGCGTCACGCTCATGAGCCTGCTGCTCGGCGCCATCGGTGAGCCGGCCATCGAGCACATCATCGAGCCGCTGTTCACGTCCTTCCTGCCACACAACGCCGCGTTCGTCAGCGCCGCGGCCGTGTCCTTCATCATCGCGCTCGCCCTCGTGACCTACGTCGAGATCGTGCTCGGGGAGCAGGTGCCCAAGATGCTCGCGCTGCAGAAGGCCGAGGGCACGGTGCTCGTCACGGCACCGATCACGCTACGGATCGCGCTCCTCATCCGCCCCATCATCGCCGCGATCTACTGGGGCACTCGGGTCGTCCTCAAGGCCGTGGGCCTGAAGTATCAATCGGAGCAGAGCCTCGTCTACACGGAGGAGGAGCTGATGATGCTGGTGACGGCAAGCACCGCGAGCGGCGTCCTCGAGAAGACGGAGGAGAGGATCATCAACCGGGTACTCACCTTCACCGACCTGACGGCCTCGCAGGTGATGGTGCCGCGCACGGAGATCAGCGCGGTGCCCGTCACGATATCGCTCCAGGAGCTCACGAACCGGGCGATCGAGGAGAGGCACACCCGGTACCCTGTGTACGACGGCACGCTCGACAACATCATCGGCGTGGTGCACACGAAGGACCTGGTCAGGGTACTGAGCGCGCGGCAGCCTCCGGCCCGGTTCCGCGTCACGCAGATCCTGCGCGACGTGCTCAGCGTGCCCGAGACCCAGCCGCTCGACGACCTGCTGACCGAGATGCAGCGCAGGCGCAACCACATGGCGATCGTGATTGATGAGTACGGCGGCACCTCCGGGCTCGTGACGCTGGAGGACGTGCTCGAGCGGATCGTCGGCAACGTGCAGGACGAGTTCGAGGCGCCGGAGCCGGACGTGAGGCGGCTGCCCGACGGCTCCCTCATCGTCAACGGCCTCCTCTCCGTGGACGACTTCAACGAGGTCGCGGGCACCGAGCTCAGCGAGACCGACTTCAACACGATCGGCGGCGTGGTGTTCGGACAGCTCGGACGCAAGCCGGAGGTCGGCGACGAGGTGGAGCTCGACTTCGGCAGGCTGAGGGTGGAGGCGCTGGACGGTCTGAGGGTCGCCAGGGTGAGGGCGTTCTTCGACCGGAAGCCCGCACAGGAGGCCGTGGAAGAGTAGGCGCACCTGGGGGCTGCCCGATCCTGGCAGCCCCCCACGCCTCGGGTCTACTCCGCGAGCGCCGACACCCCCGGCAGGTACGCGCGCTCCGTGTACTCCTTCACCATCCGGTTCGTGTTGAACTCGCTCGGCACCGCCCGGATGGATGCCTTCATCAGTCCGACCCAGATGTGCGGAACGCCCGCCTCGCCGCGCTCGTAGAAGAGGGGGGCCACCTGGCACTCCAGCAGCTCGTACAGGACCTCTGACTCTACAGCGGCCTGGTACTCCTCGTCGTCGTAGCTCTCGCCGCTGCCGATGGCCCATCCGATCGTGGCGCCGCGGCTCTCGGCGCTCCGCCACGCCTCGTCCCACCAGCCATCGAGGGTGCTCAGGTTGAGCACGCCATTCGCCGCGGCCTTCATCCCGCTGGTGCCGCTCGCCTCGAGCGGCCTCTTCGGGTTGTTCAGCCACACGTCGGCCCCCCGCACCAGGTGCCGCGCGACGTCCAGGTCGTAGTCCTCGACGAAGACTATGCGCCCGTGGAAGCGCTCGTCCCGCGCCAGCCACTCGATCTGCTGGATGAGCGCCTTGCCTCCCTCGTCCCTTGGATGGGCCTTGCCCGCGAAGACGATCTGGATCGGGCGCTCGGGGTGGTTCAGGATGCGCGCCAGCCGGTCGGTGTCGCGGAACAGCAGCGTCGCCCTCTTGTACGTGGCGAACCTGCGGGCGAAGCCGACCGTGAGACAGGAAGGGTCGAGCAGCCCGCTCGCGGCGGCCACCTCTGCCTCCGAGGCTCCGTGGCGCTCCAGCTGCTCGCGCAGCCGTCCGCGGACGAACTCCACGAGCTCGCGCCGCTCTCGCTCGTGCGCGGCCCAGAGCTTCTCGTCCGGGACCTCCTCGATGCCCGACCAAGACGAGCCCTCGATCAGGCCCGTTCGCCACCCGTTCCCCACGTGCTCGTCGTACATGCTCGCGAGCTCGGGCGCTATCCAGGTCGGCAGGTGGACGCCGTTCGTGACGTGGCCGATCGGCACCTCCCCGCCTGTTCGGTCCGGCCAGAGGCAGCGCCACATCTCGCGACTGACCTCTCCGTGCAGCTCGCTCACGCCGTTCGAGTGGCCCGCCGTTCGCAGCGCCAGGACGGTCATGCAGAAGTACTCGGAGGCGTCCTCGGGGTTGCGCCTGCCCAGGCCCAGCAGCTCCCCCATCGAGACTCCCATGTCCGCTGCGTACTCGCCGAAGTATCTCCCCATCAGCTCGGGCGGGAAGTAGTCGTGCCCGGCGGCGACGGGGGTGTGAGTCGTGAACACCAGATGGGGCGCGACCGCGGCGAGCGCCTCGCCGAGCGAGCGCTCGCCCTGCCTCATCGCACGGCCGATCTCCTCGAGCGCGAGGAAGGCGGAGTGCCCCTCGTTCATGTGGTACACCGTCGGCTCGAGACCGAGCGCCTCCAGCGCGCGGTATCCACCGATCCCCAGGATCAGCTCCTGCTGGATGCGCGTCTCCAGGTCGCCTCCGTACAGCTGGCCCGTGATCTCCCGGTCTCGTGGATCGTTCTCGGGGACGTCGGTGTCGAGCAGATACAGGCTGACCCGGCCGACCTCCGCCCTCCATACCTGCGCGTACACGTCGCGCCCGGGGAACCGGACGCACACCTTCAGCGTCCGGCCGTCGTCGCGGGTCACGCGCAGCAGCGGCATGCTCTCGAAGTCGTTCGGGTCGTACCTCTCCTGCTGCCACCCGCTCTCGTCCACCTGTTGCCTGAAGTAGCCGTGGCGGTAGAGCAGCCCGACGCCGACGAGCGGAACGCCCAGGTCGCTCGCCGACTTCAGGTGATCCCCCGCGAGCACCCCGAGCCCCCCGGCATAGATCGGCAGGCACTCCGCCAGGCCGTACTCGGCCGAGAAGTAAGCTATCAGCGTATCCTTCGGCGCGCGCTGCGTGGCGAACCACGTCTCGCTCGAGCTCAGGTACCGCTCGAGTCCGCCGTAGGCTTCCTGGATGCGAGCGACGTAGGCGGGGTCGCGCAGCAGATCATCGAGCTTCGTCCCGTCAGCCTGCCTCAGCACCGCCACGGGGTTGTGGCGGGTGCGCGCCCAGACCTCAGGGGCCATGTCTTCGAACAGCCTCCTCGTGTCCTCATCCCAGATCCACCTGAGGTTGAAGGCGAGCCGGGTGATGTGCTGCTCCAGCGTGCGAGGGCTCGTCAAAGTGCGAAGCCTCCTTCCAGACATCGTAAGTCCCACCATACCGGCAGGATGGCGGGAATACGTTGACGTTTCGTTTAACGCGAGTTGCGGTCGCGCGTCACATGTACATGACGATTCTATAGCATCGCCTGCAACGGTTGCCCGCGCCGTGTATGTTGCAGGACCGGGCGGGCGTTTGTTATACTTGCACGCGACGGACCCATTCCCCGATAGCTCAACGGTAGAGCGGGCGGCTGTTAACCGCTAGGTTCGAGGTTCGAATCCTCGTCGGGGAGCCCACGCCATCCGAACCTCAAGTCTTGCTTGAGGTTCGGATGATAACTCGACGCACATCTCTTCGCTTCATTGACTTCGGTGAGCCTTACCGCGGTCTCGTCGCACTAGCCGCTGCCGTTGCCCACGCCCAGCAGCGTACCGCTGCCGCTGTTCGCCAGGGTGGCACTCGCTCGCGCGAGTTCTGCCGGGTCGGCCTCGGCTGCCCTGTAGTCGGTGCGCTGGCCCTCGCCGCGGGCGATCAGCGCCCGCAGCTCCTCCTCGGTCGCGGTGTCCTCTCGGCCGCTGGCGGCACACCGGCGGTCCCGCCTGGTTTCTTGCAGGCCGGCTTCCGCTGGCGCCTCCAGTAGAGGTCGCGCGCCCGAAGACACCTGGGTGCTCGCTGGGCCGACCTGCGGCGGTCCATGCCGGCTGGTCCCGGATGCGCGCGGTGCGGTCGATCAACTCAGTCGCCGCCGAGATGCGCGCCTCGCTGATGGTCGAGGGTGAGTTGCTCGAGGAGGGGCAGGTCGTGCTCGACGGCGACGGCTGCGAGGCCTACCTCGCGCTGGCGCGGCGGCTCGCCGGGAGTGAAGCGGGTGTCGATGGCAGGGGGCAGTCGCTCGAAGCGTTGTTCGCCGAGGCCCGTCGGAGCGAGGACGAGGCGGACCAGCTGCTGGTGGAGGGCGGCCGGGAGGAGGAGCCCGAGGTGCCGCGGGAGCCCATCCCGTTTCCGGCGCGCCCGGCTCCCGTCGACGTCGGCCCGCTCAACGACCTGCCACTGTTCGCGAGCAACGCAGCCGTGTCGGCGCCCGCCGGCGCGACGACCAGCGGCAAGATCGTGACGCTGGAGGACCTGGCCCAGATGGTCCGGCGGCGGAAGCCGCGACCGAAGCCCGTACCCGAGGGACAGCTCGCCCTGTTCGGCACTTAGGTCCGGAATTGCAACAAGAAACCGGTTCATCGGGAGCGGGGTCTTCCTGCCCCCCGTATGAGCCGGTTTCTTTGATTTCTATAGACCTGTCAAGCGCCGCGTGAGCCGGCGGTACGTCTTCGCCGGCGAGCTCACCTAGCTAGCTGGCCGACGGCGTGAGCACGCGCAGGATCGGGGTCGTCGGTTCGTGCCGGGGATGAAGACGGGGAGCTCCTGCCGCGGACGTTGGGACGTGCGGCCGGCTTGACAGCGCCGCGCGTCCCGGGTATACTAAAGTCTGTGCTTAACCAAACGACCGCCGACCGGGAAGGAGGCCACGTGGGGAAGGTGATCGCAGACCAATCGATGTCGCTGGACGGGTTCAGCACCGGGCCGAACGTCGCCGTGGGGAACGGGATGGGGGACGGCGGCGAGCAGCTCCACGAGTGGATGGGGTGGGAGGACGGCGGCCCCGCGGCCAGAGCCGGCGTGGGCGACGAGCTCACGCCGTTCGACCTGCTCAAGCGATCGGGGGCCGTCGTGGTGGGCCGGCGCATGTTCGAGCTCGGCGAGGAGCCGTGGGGGGAGGACCCGCCCTTCCACATGCCAGTCTTCGTCGTGACCCACCGCCCGAAGGCGCCTATCGTCAAGGAGGGCGGCACGACCTACACCTTCGTCACCGGCGGCATCGCGGCCGCCCTCGCGCGGGCGAAGGAGGCCGCGGGCGGCAAGGACGTCGCCGTGCCCGGCGGTGCCGACGTCATCCGGCAGTTCGCCGAGGCCGGCCTGCTCGACGAGCTGCGGCTCCACCTCGTCCACGTCCTGCTCGGTGACGGAACGCGGCTGTTCGGTCGGATCGACCCGCAGCGCGTGACGCTGGAGCGCACCGGCGTGATCGACGCCCCCGGCGTCACGCACTTCAGGTTCCGCGTGCGGGCGAACGGCTAGCGGGGTGGCGAAGGGCGCGGCGGACCGGGTCTTCGACGCCCTCGGCGACCCGACGCGGCGCGCGCTGGTGGCGCGGCTCAGCCGGGGGCCGATGTCGGTCTCCGAGCTGGGGCGGCCGTTCGACATCTCGCTCGCGGCGGTCGTCCAGCACCTGCAGGTGCTCGAGCGCAGCCGGCTGGTGCGCACCGAGAAGGTCGGCCGCGTGCGCACCTGCTGGCTCGAGCCGGCGGGGCTCGACGTCGCCGCAGCGTGGCTGACCGAGCGC
>CADDYR010000102.1 GCA_902810765.1 Chloroflexota bacterium | reverse complement strand
CAGGGTGACGGGCCCATCACCCGGATTCGGTACCACCGGGCGCTTGGTCGGGGTGGGGAAGGTGGGACTCGAACCCACACGCCTTTTGGGCACGTGATCCTAAGTCACGCTCGTCTGCCAGTTCCGACACTCCCCCGGCTGCGAAAGTCTATCAGCGCCTCGCGCCGAGCGTCAAGCGCGGGGCGGCGCTCGACGAGGTCCAGGTACAGGCGCCCGACCCACTCGGCCCCGCCCGTCGGATCGGCGATCTCCTCACAGCGCTCCGACAGCGCGATCATCTCGGAGTCCGCCAGGCAGGAGAGGAGCGCGAGCCTCGCCGCGATCCGAAAGGCCCCGGGCGCGGGCTCGAGCGGCACGCCCGGCAGGTCCGGCACGATCCCGAGCATCACGGCGCTCCTGGCCCTGATCGAGGCCGCCTCGGGGCCGACGAGCGCCACCCGCTCGATCTGCTCGGGGTACACGCCCGCCGCGTCCATCAGCCTCTGCTGCAGCAGGCCGGAGACGGCCCTCAGCCGCTGGACGTGGCGCACGTGGCCCTGCTCGAGCGCGGTCCCGCTGGCATCCCTCGTGCCCCATAGGACGAATCGGGCGCCCGGGCCGTCCTCGATTACGCGCGCCACGAGCGACGGCGACGCCGCCATCCCGTCCACGGGGCGTCGAGAGATGACTCCCTGGCGGCTCAGCAGCCCCACGCGCCTCAACTCCGCCACCGCGTCGAGCGCGCCCGCGAGGGAGAGCCTCGGCTGGCCGACAGGCTCCGGCGAGAGCTCGACGTCCATCGCGAGGTCCACGCGCTGTATCGAGGACGGGCTTCCGGCCGGGGCGAACAGCCGCGGATCGAGGCGCCAGCCGTCGCTCGAGCACAGGATCGCCCGCTCCTCGGACAGGAGCAGCGCCCAGGGCGCCGGCTCGAAGGAGATCAGCAGGCTGACTCCCTCGGTCGCGCCGACCGCGACCGCGGCCGAGCACGCGAGCGACGCGAGCCCGCCGCACCCTCCGGCCGTGCGCGACGTCGTGGTGTCGGGGCCAGCCGTCGCCGACCTGCAGCTGCCGGAGCAGGGCCAGGTGCGCACGGCGTCCTGCCTGTGCCGGGACTGCGTGCAGAGCGTGTGCGAGAGCCTCCGGATCGCGGCCATGACGCCCTCGGCGCGCTCTCTCGGGCGCTCGCGCTCCCCCAGCACGCTCGTGCTCCCCGCGGCAACCTGATGGCCGCTCTCGAGGTCGAAGAGCCAGCCGAAGAGGCCGGAGCCGGAGCAGTGGACGGCGAGGCCGAGCGAGGGAACGGCTGACGCCCCGAGCTCGACTCGCCTGAGCCTGTCGTGCAGGGTGTGCAGGGTCAGCTCGTGCGGCACGTCGCCGACCGCGGCGACCGGCAGCACGTCGGCCAGAGCGCCAGTGAGGTCCGAGGCGCTGACGCGCACCCGCGCCCTCTGGGCCGGTGGACAGAGCCGGTACGGCAGGCGCTCGTCGTCGAGGACGATCTGCGGACCCTGCCTCGGAGCCGAGACTATCGCGTCCTCGACGGGCCGGGCGAGGCATCCGAGCCGGGTGCCGCCTTCCAGGTCGTGAGGCGGGATGTGGAGCCGGTCCCACTGACCGGGCGGCGGCGCGCCCTCGACGAACCGGACCTTGCACGCCCCGCAGTAACCCCTGCCGAAGCAGGGTGTGGGGAAGGGCACGCCGGCCCGGAGCGCGGCTTCGCTCAGGGGCTCGCCCGGCTCGACGACCGTCTTTCGCGCGAGCGGCAGAAAGGAAACTCTTACGCCGTCCTCGGCGTGTCTGGGAAGCCTGTGCAGCACGTCCCGACTATATCAGCGGGGAGGGTCCGTTGCCACGGCGATCCCGAGCGGCGCGAAATGGGGTAATATGCGTTGTGCGGGTGGAACAGGAAGCTACGGGAGCGACATGACTGCCACCGAGGGGCCCGCCGTGTACGCGGCGCTGGGCGAGCTTGCGGCCGAGTGCGCGAGGGAGGCCGGCGAGGAGCTGCACGCTCACTTCGGCCGCCAGATCAGGACAGTCCGCAAGGGCGACAACAGCGTCGTGACGGACCTCGACGCCATCACCGAGCGCGGGATCGTCCGGAAGGTCAGGTCCGTCTACCCGGATCACACGTTCATAGGGGAGGAGCTCACGCCCGAGCAGATGGTCGGGCGCTACACCTGGGTGGTGGACCCGATAGACGGCACGCGGAACTTCGCCGCGGCCGTGCCGATGTGGGCGGTCTCCGTGGGCGTGCTGCACGACGGGACGCCCGTCGCGGGGGCGATCCACCTGCCGGTGACGGGAGAGCTGTTCACGGCGGTCGCGGGCGAGGGAGCCTGGCTGGACGGCGAGCGGCTGTCGGTCGCTACGAAGACGGAGCTCTCGCGCGCGGTGGCCGCCACGGACCTGCTGCCCGGCCAGCTTAGGTCCGGCGGGACGGGGGCTGCCGCGCTGTCGGTAGTGAGGTCCTTCCTCCGGACCCGCATGCTGGGCTCCGTCTGCTGTGCGCTCGCCTACGTGGCCGCCGGGCGGATGGACCTGTACTACCGGCCGCACGTGCACCTGTGGGACGTCGCGGCGGGCGTCCTGCTCGTGCGCGAGGCGGGCGGAGCGGTGCTTACGCTCGACGGAGAGGAGTGGCGGGCGGACGCGGGCTCGATCGTGGCGGCCAACCCCGCCCTGGCCGCGCTCCTCGCCGAGGAGATCGGGCGCTGGCGCGACGGGGGCGGCGCCTGAGCGGCCGGCACGACCGGGAGCCTGCCAGAACGCGATACGGAGGACGTAGGATGTCCCAGCCAGAGCAGCAGATCAGCTTCGAGAACCAGGGGCAGACCCTGCGGGGGATGCTTCACCTGCCGGAGGGCGACGGTACGCACCCCGGCGTCGTGTTCTTCCACGGCTTCGGCGGCAACCACATCGAGCCGCACGCTATCTTCACGAAGGCGGCCCGCGCGCTCGCCCGCGAGGGCTTCGCCGTGCTGCGGTTCGACTTCAGGGGCAGTGGGGACAGCGACGGCGAGTTCGGGGAGATCTCCCTCCAGGACGAGATCTCCGACGCGCTCGAGGCCGTCGGGTTCCTCGAGTCGCGCGAGGAGGTGGACCCCGGGCGTCTCGCGGTGCTCGGGCTGAGCCTGGGCGGGCTGATCGCGGCGTACACCGCATCCGAGCGGACCGACCTGAAAGCCGTGGTGCTGTGGTCGGCGGTGGCGAACCTGGGCGAGCTGTTTCTGGCGAGCGCCACCGCGGAGCAGTTCGAGCGCCTCACCACCTGCGGCTACGCCGACGGGGGCGGGCTGGCGCTCAACCCGCTCTTCGTCGAGCAGGCGCTGTCGCTCGATCCACTGCGCGCCGTCTCCGCCTACACCGGCCCCGTGCTGGTGATCCACGGCACGAGGGACGAGAGCGTGCCGTGCGAGCACGCGGACAGGTATGCGAGCGTCCTGGGCGAGCGCGCCGAGCTGCACCTCGTCGAGGGATCGGACCACACGTACTCCGGCCTCGGCTGGGAGCGCGAGGTCATAGACCTGACGTCAGCGTTCCTCCGCAGGGCGCTGCTGAGCCCGCTTGACAGCCAGGCGGACCGGCGATAGCATTGGCAACGGCCCGGACCGCCGTATCACGTAACCAGAGAGGTCGCGCCTAGTGTCCTGCGTCAGCTGTGCCCCGACCCGCCGGGGAGCCTCCTCTCCGCGATGGAGACCCGCGCCGTAGATGCTCAGGCGCGTGCTGCTGTACCTATCCGAGCGGCGGTGGCTCCGAAAGCTCATCACGCGGTACGGGCCGACCCGGGCGTTCGCGTGGAGGTTCGTCGCAGGAGAGACGACCGAGTCGGCCCTCGATGCCGTGCGAGAGCTGTCATCGCGGGGCATAGCGTCCACGCTCGACCTGCTCGGCGAGAGCGTGCGCGACGCGCGCGACGCCGAGGAGTCCGCGAACGAGTACCTGAGGCTGCTCGACGCTATCAGGGAGTCGGGCCTGGCCGCGCACATCTCGCTCAAGCTCACGCAGCTGGGGCTCGACGTGAGCGAGGAGCTGTGCCGCGGCAACCTTGAGCGAATCCTCGAGAAGGCATCGGAGTACGGGGTGTTCGTGCGCTTCGACATGGAGAGCAGCGCGTACACCCAGCGCACGCTCGACATCTTCGGAGACCTCCGACAGAGGTGGAGCAACTGCGGCGTGGTGATCCAGTCGTACCTCTACCGCTCCGAGCAGGACGTGGAGGAGCTGATCCGGACGGGCGCTCGGGTGCGCCTGTGCAAGGGGGCCTACCTCGAGCCGTCGAGCGTCGCCTACCAGCGGAAGCGGGACGTGGACGCGAGCTACGTCCGCCTCATGGAGAAGCTGCTCTCCGCGGGCAACTACCCGGCGATCGCCACCCACGATCCGGACATGATCGCGCACGCGAAGGAGTACGTGCGTGAGAAGGGGATACCGCCGCGGTCGTTCGAGTTCCAGATGCTGTACGGCGTTCGCCGGGATCTGCAGGAGGCGCTCGCGCGCGAGGGCTACAACGTGCGGTGCTACGTGCCGTTCGGCACCGAGTGGTATCCTTACTTCATGCGAAGGCTCGCGGAGCGGCCGGCGAACCTGATGTTCGTGCTGCGGAGCGTGCTCGCCGAGAGGCGCGGGGCCGCAGGCGGCCGGACGCCATGAGCGAGCGGCCCACGGAGGCGACCACGGCAAGGCTCCTCGATGGCCGGGAGATCGCCCGGAAGGTGCGCTCGAAGCTCAGGCAGCGCATCTCGTCGTTCGAGGGTACGCACGGCTTCACGCCCCGCCTCGCGATCCTGCTGGTCGGCGACAGGCCGGACTCGGTGCTGTACGCCCGGAACCTCGAGAGGTGGTGCACCCGGCTGGGGCTGGGCGTGGAGCTACGTAGGCTCGATAGGGAGGCCGGCACCGGCGAGGTGGTGGATGCGGTCGCGCGCCTCTCGCACGATTCGCACGTGCACGGGATCATCGTCCAGCTCCCGCTGCCGGAGCAGGTGGACGCGCGGGCGGTGTTCGCCGCTCTCGACCCGCTCAGGGACGTCGAGGGGCAGCATCCGGAGAACGTGGGGCTGCTGGCGATGGGCGCTCCCAGGTTCGTGCCGACGACGCCGCTGGCGGGCGTGGAGCTGCTGGACGCCTACGACGTGGAGCTGAGCGGGCGGCACGTGGCGATCCTCGGACGCAGCGGCGTCGTCGGCAGGCCGCTCGCGCACCTTATGCTCGCCAGGGACGCGACGGTCACGATCCTGCACAGTCGGAGCAGGGATGCGGGCTCGATCCTGCGACGGGCCGACGTGATCGCAGCGGCCGCCGGCCGTCCGCGGCTCGTCACGAAGGACGACGTGAGGCCCGGCGCGGTCATCCTCGACTTCGGGATCAACTTCGTGGACGGCGAGCTCGTGGGCGACGTGGCCTTCGACGAGGTCGCCGAGGTCGCCTCGATGATCAGCCCGGTGCCGGGCGGCGTCGGCCCTCTGACGAACCTGATGCTCGCGAGGAACCTGATGGACGCCGCCGAGATGCAGGCCGGGCAGGAGAACTTAGACAGGGGGCCAACATGAGTTCGGGCACAAACACGATCCCATCCAACCTCGAGATCGCACAGAAGGCGCGGCTGAAGCCGATCGCCGAGATCGCCGACGAGCTGGGGCTGGAGGAGGACGAGGTCGAGCAGTACGGGAAGCACATGGCGAAGGTCAGCCTGAGCGTGCTCGACAGGCTCGCCGACAGGCCGAACGGCAAGTACGTGGACGTGACCGCGATCACGCCCACCCCGTTAGGGGAGGGCAAGACGACCACGACGGTGGGACTGGGTCAGGGCCTGGGGTACATAGGCAAGCGCTCGGCGGTGTGCATACGCCAGCCGTCGCTCGGGCCGATCTTCGGGATCAAGGGCGGCGCGGCCGGCGGCGGCTACGCGCAGGTCGTGCCGATGGAGTCGTTCAACCTCCACCTTACGGGGGACAACCACGCCGTCGGCGCGGCGCACAACCTCTGCGCGGCCTTTCTGGACAACCACCTGCACCATGGCAACAAGCTGGAGATAGACGTCCACAACATCGTCTGGCCGAGGGTCGTGGACATAAGCGACCGGGCGCTCCGCAGGATCGTCATCGGGCTCGGGGGCAGGGAGAACGGGGTGCCGCGGGAGGCGAGCTTCGACATCACCGTGGCCTCGGAGGTGATGGCGATCCTCGCGCTCACGACCTCGATACAGGACCTTCGCGAGCGCCTCGGGCGGGTGGTGGTGGCGTACACGCGCAAGGGCAGGCCGGTCACGGCCGAGGACCTGAAGGTCGCCGGAGCTATGGCCGTGCTGCTGCGCGACGCGATCAAGCCGAACCTGCTGCAGACGCTCGAGAACAGCGCGGCGTTCGTACACGCCGGACCGTTCGGGAACATCGCTCACGGCAACAGCTCGATCCTGGCCGACAAGATCGCGCTCAAGCTGTGCGACTTCGTCGTGACCGAGAGCGGCTTCGGCGCCGACCTCGGCATGGAGAAGTTCATGGACATCAAGTGCCGCTACTCGGGCCTCGCACCGGACGTGGTGGTGCTCGTCGCGACGATCCGGGCGCTGAAGAGCCACAGCGGTCGCTTCCGGATCGTCGCGGGCAAGCCGCTCGACCCGGCGCTGCTCTCCGAGGACCTCGACGCGCTTCGCGCGGGGATGGGCAACCTCACGAAGCAGATCGAGAACGCGCGGTACTTCGGAGTGCCCGTCGTCGTGGCGATCAACAGGTTCGGCACCGACACCGAGCGCGAGATTGATCTGGTGAAACAGTACGCGCTCGACGCCGGGGCGGAGGGGGCGTACGTCTCGGAGCACTATGCTCGCGGCGGGGAAGGGGCCGCCGAGCTCGCGGAGGCGGTCGTCAGGGCCTCCGAGAAGCCCGCGAGCTTCAGGTTCCTGTACCCGGAGGACCTATCCCTCAAGGAGAAGATCGAGACCATCTGCACGCGGATGTACGGCGCGACGGGCGTGACGTACCTCCCCGCGGCGGAGCGGACGATCCGGAAGCTGACGGAGGCCGGCTACGGCCACCTGCCCATCTGCATGGCCAAGAGCCACCTGTCGCTGTCGCACGACCCGAGCCTGAAGGGGCGTCCGACGGGCTTCACTGTGCCTATCCGGGAGGTGCGGCTCTCGGCCGGTGCCGGCTTCGTGTACCCCATCGCGGGCGACATACGCACGATGCCGGGCCTGCCCTCCGTCCCGGCGGGCGAGAACGTGGACATCGAGCCCGACGGCACCATACGCGGCCTCTTCTAGCCGGGTTGTGTCGGGCCGGGCGAGTATGCGAGGGGCCTGGCATCTCCAGGGGAGCCGACGGTCGGACTCGAACCGACAACCTACTGTTTACAAAACAGTTGCTCTGCCGTTGAGCTACGTCGGCGGGCTGGCCTCGCAACCGAGTATACCGAACGGCGCACGCGAAAGCCATGGCGGCCGCGGACGGCGCCGTCCGAGCGCTTGCCCGTGCTTTCGGGGCCCTGATATACTTGTAGGTCGCACACGGCCTCGTAGCTCAGAGGATAGAGCAGCGGTTTCCTAAACCGCGTGTCGGGGGTTCGAGTCCCTCCGGGGCCGCCACTGAAAGCCTTGATACACCTATACTTTCGCAAGGCCAAGCCTCTCCGGACAACTCCGGGAGGGGCTTTGTAATGCAATAAGTAATGCAACCAGCGCAGAAAACCTATGCCAGCAGCATGGCTACTCTATCCGCTGCGTCCCTGGTCATAGAGGGCAGCACGTGGGAGTAGGTGCCCAGCGTTAGCTGTATCTGAGAGTGCCCCAGCATCACCTGAGCGGTTTTGGCGTTCACGCCCCCCAGCAGCATCAGCGTGGCGGCGGTGTGTCTGAGATCGTGAAACCTGATCTCGGGCAGGCCCGCCCGTCTGAGGATCGCCTTGAAGTCGCGGTACACGTTGCGAGCGTTCTGAGGGCCGCCCGCCGGGCGTCCCCCCACGGGCACGCTGGTCGCAAACATCAGGTCCTGATACACGTACTCGCCGCCCAGCATTAGCCTCAGCTCGTTCTGCTGCGCCCTGTGCTCGCGCAGGATTGCTATCAGTGGGGCTGATATATCCAGCGTTCTGCGGCCAGCGGCGCTCTTCGGCTCCGAGAACCGCTTGCCGAGTCCGAGCTGCCTTGCGACCGTGAGCTTGCCCGCCTCGAGGTCCACATCCTGCCACCGTAGCCCCAGCAGCTCCCCTTGCCGGAGTCCTGTGTACACCGCCGTGGCGATAAGGGCGTAGTGGCGTGTATTGTGGGCCTCGGCAAGCAGCAGCTTCACCTGCTGCGGCGTGAGTACCTGTAGCTCGGTCTTATGAGGTCTGGGCGGCGTCACCAGGTCCACAACATTGCGCGGCGCGAGCCCGTCAAGCGCGGCCTGCTTGAGCGCCTTGTGCAGGAACGTGTGCACATGGTGCACCGTGGTTGCTGATAGCCCCGCCTCGAGGAGCTGAGCGTACAGCCCTCGTAGGTGGTCGGGCTGCAGGCTTATGAGCCTGTGCCTGCCTATGTGCGACACTACGTTGACGCGCACTAGCTGCTCGTAGCGCCTGTAGGTTGAGGGGCGCAGCCCGGGCCGTGTGCCTCAAGATACGCGGCCAGGTACTGCGCCACCGTCGGCTTCGAGGCGGCGGGTAGTATGCCCCGATCCAGGTCGGACAGCACCTGCCTTAGCTTGTCGCGCGCCTCCCTCTGAGTCTTGCCGTAGAAGCTCCTGCGCTTGCCCTGTATGGTCGCCTGCGCGACCCAGCGCTTGTGCTTCTCGTCGTAGTAGATAGTGCCCTCGCCGTTGCCCCTCTTGCCCATCTTGTTCGCCCTCCTGATAGAATGGCCGTGCCTCCGGCTACTGACCCTGGCCGGAAGTTCTGTCACCGTCGCCTGGGGCTCTCAGGCGGCGGCTTTTTTCTGCGCCTCGAGGAACTTCTCCAGGTCCTCGCGCGCCACCCGCCAGCCAGCGCGGTCGCCCAGCGGCACGCCCTCGAGCCTGCCTTCGCGCAGCCACCTCTTGACGGTCGCTGGGTGCACCTTCAAGATCTCGGCGACCTCCTGCACAGTCAGGTATTCCAACCTCTTCACCTCCTCGGTTCGTGCTTGTACGATATTACACTATCTGCCGCCAAACTACAATATGGTATTGCATACTGCGATACAGTATGTTACGCTAGGTGCGGAGCGAAGACAGCGCTTCGAAGGGTCAGTAGCAACAGGAGTCAACTACAATGGCAGGAGATAGGGCTGCGCGGTGTGGCTCGCAACTAACAGGCGCCCTACGACAAGAGTAAACCCGTCGCGAGGCGGGGACACAAAGCTCCGGCACTGGCAATCAGTGGGCCGAGCTGCCGAAAGGGGGCAACACGATGAATAGCGCTCAGTTCACCGAGGAAGCGTTGATGATGCTCAATACCATACCGGTGGAAGATGTGCCTTGGGCGCTCGAGCGCCTGCAGTCGGAAGCAGCTGAGGGCAGATACGACGACTATCCGGAGTTCGTCCGCCTCATGGAGCTGCTGCTGAGATACCGGGGAGGCAAGGCAGCAAGCACCTAGCCCCTACCGCGGTCAGAGGCCCGATCCGCACCTCTGGATCGGGCCTCTTTCTTTGTGCCGCGAGAGATCGCTTCGTCGTTCTCGGCATGGCATACTCCTAACAGCCTTCGGCTGAGTCGGACCGAGGCCTATCGCCAGCGCTCGGAGTGTCCGACGCAGCGAGGGGCCCAGCGGTGTCACCCTCCCACTTGCGACCCGTGATCGCCTCCCATAGCCTGGCAGCATCCTCGCTGGTGATGTTCGCCGGGTCCTCGATGCGGAACACGTGGTAGCGCCCCTCCCGGATCGCCCGCGCCCTGCTCTCCGATACCTCTTCGTCGGAGGGGTCCACATCCTCGACGGGCCCCGATGGCCCCGAGAGCCTGACAGTGCGCGCGGGGACGAGGTAGCCGGAGGGGTGATCCTCCTGCTTGCTATCGCTCATGCCTCTCACCTCCCTGACCGGCTCAGTATCCCACAAGCCGCGGGAGGCGGTAAACACCTCTCCCGCACGCCCCAGTGCCCGCGTCGCGCCTAGCGCAGCGCCCTCCTGACGGCCGTCCTGTAGAGCTCGCGTATCTGTCCGCGCTTCGCGGCAAGCGCCGGCCCTAGCACGGGCCTCTTGGGCAGCCCTCTCCTGGCTATCGCCCGAGCCACGAGGTACGCGGCTCGCCGCGCGTCCTCACGCCGCCGGATGCCGTAGCGCTTTCGCACCCAGGGCACGAGCGCGTCCGGAGGGGGCATCCTGCCGGGACGGCGCCCCCGCTCCAGCGCCTTCGCGCTCGGCTGCTGGTTGCCGACGAACGCCATGGTGACAGACCACGGGTGTCTGACAGTCACTAGCGGCTGCACCTGCATTGGCGTCACCACGCGCATATCATAGCCCCGGCGTGTCGTGCCCGTGACGACGGGAGCGCGGCGCTTGGCCTCCGCCTCCACGATCAGGCCCGACTCGCGCGTCGCCTGCGCTATTGCGCGCTGTAGGGCGTCTGCGCGGGCACCCAGCCGGTCCGCCACGTCGTCCGCATTCGTGCGGACCTCGATCCGAAAGAGCCCTCTCTTTGCGAGCACGCCGGACAGCCTTCGGACGTTCGCCGCGTGCTCGGCCATGTCACGGCTCCCCTTCCTGAAGGCTCGGTCGATCCCCTCGGTGGCCTTCTGCATCCTGCGGGCATCCCGCTGCACCTTGCGCCTAAGCTTCGCCTGCTCGTCCCCGAAGCCGATGAACTGCCCGAGGTCGCCGAGAGCCCTGCCCACCAGGTCCTTGAACTGGTCCTCGATGTTGCCGAGGACCGCGTGCACGGCCTCGTGGACGGCCCACTGCCCCACCTTGCGAAAGATGTTGATGAAGAATCCCATACTTGTACCTCCTGTCTGTTGTTTGAACCCTACCTCTCGTTGGAATTGACGCCCGAGCTCAGCCGGGCAGCCGCAGAGATAGGGTTGCCGCGGTCGGGCGTCAATCTCCGGGATTCACGCTTGGAGCTCCCTCACACGGGCGCAAGGACAGGTGTTATGCCGCTTTCCGGACTGGGACGTCGGCTCCAAGCGTGAATCCCTGTCAGACCGATCGCATGCCTCAGCACGATCTCGTTGAGCTGTAAAAGTGCTCAATCTTGCTCACTCCGGCTCAATGTAGCCCGGCCCGTTCCTGCGCTTCAGCTTCACCCCTCCCCACGTCACCCGATAGGCACGGTCCGCGATGTGCGCGCATATCTCGCCGTCCTCGTCGTAGTGCGTGCGCACTATGAGCATCACGGGCTTGCCGAGCCCCTCCTCGTACTCCGCCCGAACCTTGCGCGCCTGCCGTAACACAGCGAGCTCCGCCCATAAGGGAAGCGGACGGTCCGAGTGGGGGCAGCCGTCACACGCACGGGCGCTCATCCCCACGTACAGCGCCTCCATCAGCTCACCGCCCTTCCCCTGCCCTTGGCGCCTTCCGATCCCTGCGCGGACTCGTGCTCGATCTCCCACCTCAAGGTCTCAAGCCTCACGTGCTCGGCCTCCAGGCGGGCCTTCTCGGCTGCGTCCCCCGAGGCATCGGCCTCGAGCCACCGGGCGAGCACGTCGAGGATCTCCGTCCCGATCCTCTCCAGGCGCTCCTGCCTCCGCTTATCCGCCACTTCGGGCGATGCCTGCCAGCACGAGGCAACAAGTCCAGTCTGCGCACGTCCGGTCCCGTCAGTGCGATCAGGGGATACCCCGTAGCCCCTGCACACCTCATCGGTGCGCGTGGTGTCCCTGCAGGCTCGAGGCTGTGGGCAGTTGCCGCAGGGAGTGAAGCTGCTGGTCTCCGCAACGAGCCGGCGGAGGTGCCCCCTGAGCTCGTCCGCTGCCTCGTAGTCGCCGGCCGCCACGGCCCTGAGGATCACCCTTGCAAGCTTCCGCTCGCTCAGCTTAGTCGTCATCGGAAGTCTCCTCGTACCAGCGCCGCGCCCCTCGAGATAGCGGGTGATCCTGATCAGGGGTAGTATCTACGGTAACTCCGGTAACTCTTGCCTTCGGCTCGGGCCGTAAACCGTTGTCCTGCCTTGGGTTAGGAGCGAGCTCAAGAGTTACCGAAGAGTTACCGGACGGGACGGAAGTCGGTAACTCTTGCGATCCTTCCAATCCCGCGCCATGTCTGGAGTTACTCTCGCTCTCATCGGAAGAGTTACCGGAGTTACCGCGGATACTGTCCCCAATCACCGTGTAATGTCCGTAGCGCGCGGTGCGGATTAGCCCGTCCTTGCTCATCAGATACATGAGCTTCTTGACCGCGCCCGGGCTCTTCCCGAGCATCCCGGCCACCTCAGAGGGGGCAAGCGGTTCGCTCGAATGTCGCAGCACCTCCATGACCTCCAGTCGCTCCCTGGACATCCGGTAGTCCTCCGCGTCGCCCATCGCGCTCCATAGGGCCTCCTGCGCATCGAACTTGAGCGCTAGCTCTGCGTCTTCCACGTCTCTCCCGATCACGTGCAGCACGGCGTCCGACTGACCACGCTCGCGCTTGATCACCCAGGCGTTGTCAACCCCGCCCGACAGGCCGAGAGATCCGGAGATGAGATCGAGCGGGTCCTCTGAGTCCTGCTTGCGGAGGTGATGCAGGATGAGGATCGCAACGCTGTATTCCGCGGCGAGCTGCTGCAGGCCCATCACGGCCTCGTAGTCCGCATCGTAGGCGCTGCCCCTCCCGCGGTACTCGGCTCGTATGCGCTTGAGCGTGTCCACGATCACGAGGGATGTCTGCGGGTGAGCCTGGAGCCAGGCTCCCAGGTCGCCTAGGCCACCCTGGTCGAGGCGTGCCCATCGCGTGGTGTAGTGCAGTCTCTCGGGCATCTGGGCCACGGCATGATAGCCCCTGACGTCACTGCCGAGGAGCTTCCGAAGACGGCCTTGCAGCCTGCGATCGGTGTCTTCGAGCGCGAGATACAGCACGTCACCGGGTTCGCTCAGGGAGTGCCCCAGAAACTCCCCACCCATCGCCTTTGCCAGCGCTCGGGACAGCGCAAGCCAGGACTTGCCGATCTTGGGCTTGCCTGCGAGGAGGGTAGCTCCCTCCGGCAACAAGCCCTCGACTACTACCCTGGCCTCGGGCAGCTCGCTGCGCAACAGGTCGGCGGCAC
>CADDYR010000101.1 GCA_902810765.1 Chloroflexota bacterium | reverse complement strand
GCCGTAGGAGGGCCGGCTGCCGCCGCCGTTCAGGGTCCAGTCGCTGAACCCGAGCTGCGCGGTCTGCGTGCTGCCGTCCGTGTACGTGATCGTGATCTGGCCCCGGACGGCCCGTTCGTCGCGCTGCCCAGGATGCCGAGCGTCGTGTCTCCCGACAAGGAGCTCGGCAGCTCGATCGTCTGGCTGGCAGGGCGGGACGCTCGGCCACTCGAACGCCAGCCCGTCGTGCGTCACCCTGGCGCCCGGCGCGAGCCCTGCCGCCTCGAGCGCCTGTGCCGAGTAGCTCCAGCCCACGAGGTCGAAGTTCGCGCACCCCGGATCGTCGTCCGGGCTGATGCCCGTGTTGTTGAAGTACGGCAACAGGCTGCCCGGCTTCGCGACGACCACCCTCAGCACGAGGTCGGGCAGGTCGGTGCCGTCGCTCGAGCGCAGGCCGATCGGGATCTCGTAGAAGCCCTCCGGTGTGCCCGAGCTGGTGGAGACCGTCACCGTGTCGGCGCCGGACGCCGCTGGTGGAGCTGTGTAGCTGCCGCTCGAGGGCGAGAGCACGATTCCGCTCGGGGCCGACGCGCTCCGCTCGACCGTCTGGCTCGAATCGGTCACGTTCTGCGATGCGATCTTCGACCGACCGCTGCCGCCCGGGGCTACCACGACCCGATCGGGGTCGAGGTAGGAGATCACGGGCACCTCGCCGTAGGAGTACGACTGGGGCCCGTCGGTGTACAGCTCCAGCTGGATGCGCCGCACGACCTTCTGGGTCTTCCAGGGCGCGCCCGCATAGTCGTACTCCCAGGGGATCTCCAGCCCCGGCTCGTTGCCGGCCCAGGCGTGCGGAGAATCCGGTCCCGCGTTCAGCTCCTCGAAGAAGCTGTCCAGCCTCGGGACCACCTCGTCGTTCCCGCCCATCGCGTTGAACAGCGCGCGCAGGTTGTACGGCACCATCCAGGTGTACTGGTACGAGTTGCCCTCGACGAAGCCGTCGGTGCTCGAGGAACGTCCGGTAGGTGCTCGTGTCGCCGAGCATCTTCGCGAGCTGGGCTATCGAGAAGTCGGCGGTGGTGTACTCGAGCGTGGTGGAGGCAGGGCCCCACACGTCCGGCTCGCCCATCGGCACGTAGCCGAGCTTCAGGTAGCTCTCGAGGCCGGGGCGGATGGCGTTCGGCTGGGTGGCCTCGGAGACCATCGCCTGGAGCGCCGCCCGGACGTCGAAGTCGCGCGCACCGAAGGCGTAGGCGCCCCCGATGATCGGGTCGGCGGGGTCGCCCACCATGACGTAGGACTCGCCGTGGGCCTGCGTCCACTTCGGCAGCATGCCCGTCTGCTCGTAGTCGTCCACCATCGTCTGCATCGCGTCGCTCATCTGGTGCGGGGCGAGCAGCGCGGCGAGCTGGACCTGCGAGCGGTAGATGTCCCAGCCGGAGTAGTTCGCGTAGCTCTCGTGGCCCGCGGGCACGGTATGCACCTTGCCGTCGAAGCCGGTGTACTGGCCGTTGACGTCGCTGAACACGTTCGGGTGCAGCAGCGAGTGGTACAGCGCGGTGTAGAAGATCTCCTGCTGGGAGCGGTGCGACGGCTGCATTCTGCACCTCGCGGCAACGCGCGTCAAGGCCCGTCCGGCCGCCGCGTCGGCTAAAATGGAGGACAGATGAGCGAGGACGAGAAGCTGAGAATCGCGATAATCGGCGGCGGGATCGGCGGGCTGAGCGCCGCGCACGAGCTGCTGAAGGCGGGGCACGAGGTCGAGCTGTTCGAGCGCGCTCCCTTCCTAGGCGGCCAGGTCGTGACCTTCCCTATTGCCGACACGAGGCTCGAGTACGCCTACCACCACCTGTTCACGAGCGACACGATCATCCAGGAGCTGATGGCGGAGCTGGGCATCTCCGACCGGCTCGAGTGGTACCCCTCGAAGACCGGCTGGTTCCAGGGCGGCAGGATATACCCCTTCGTGAGCCCCATGGACCTGCTGCGCTTCAGGCCCCTGCACCCCTGGAACCGCCTGCGGCTCGGGCTGGTCGTGCTCTTCCTGCAGAGGTACGACAACTGGAAGCGGCTCGAGGGTACGACCGCGACGAGGTGGATGCGCCGCTGGGCCGGGAGCGACGCCTACGACCACGTCTGGGAGCCGCTGATGCGCGGCAAGTTCGGCTCCCGCGCCGAGGACGTCTCGATGGCCTGGCTCTGGGGCAAGATACACCTGCGCACCACCTCCCGCAAGGGCGTGAACAAGGAGGTGCTCGGCTATCCCAAAGGCAGCTTCGCGGTGATCGTGGACGCCCTCGAGTGCTCTATCCGCGACAAGGGCGGCGTGATCCACACCGGCGCGTCCGTCGAGCGCATCCTCACGGAGCCGGTCGGGAACGGCGAGAGGCTGAGGGCGACCGGCATCCACGCCGACGGCCGGGACCTGCGGTTCGACCGGGTGATCTCGACGATCCCCTCGAACCGCTTTCTCGCGATCGCGCCGCCGCTCGGGGAGGAGTACGAGCGCAAGCTAAAGGCCGGACAGTACCAGGGCGCGCTCTGCATGCTGCTCGTGATGAGCCGCCCCCTCTCCGACACCTACTGGATGAACATCGGGGAGGAGGACTTCCCGTTCGTCGCGCTCATCGAGCACACGAACTTCGTGCCGAAGGAGTGGTACGGCGGGAAGCACATCCTGTACGTGAGCAACTACCTCTCGACTCGGGACGACTACTGGCGCAAGTCCGACGAGGAGCTGCTCGAAGCCTACGAGCCCTACCTGCGCAGGATCAACTCCGAGTTCAGCCGCGACTGGATAGAGTCGTGCTTCGTGTTCCGGGAGCCCGCCGCGCAGCCGATCGTGACGCCGAACTACTCGCCGCTCGTGCCGGAGCTCCAGACGCCGGTCGAGCACCTGATCCTGGCGAACACCACGCAGATCTACCCGGAGGACCGGGGCACCAACTACAGCGTCAGGCTGGGCAGGCAGGCGGCCAGGGTAGCCACCGGCCGAGAGCCCTGATCCCGGCGAGAGGCAGTCTGGAGGACGAGCGACTATGCAGGGTACGCGCACCGTTCTGGACGAGTACGTGATGAGCAGGCCGCGCTCGGCCGAGCTGGCGGAGAGGGCGAGGAAGGTCCTGCCGAGCGGCGTCACGCACGAGAAGCGCTGGATGCGCCCCTTTCCGCCGTACATCGCCGAGGCGGACGGCTCGCACAAGCGCGACGCCGATGGCCACGAGCTGGTCGACTACGTGATGGGGCACGGCGCGCTGCTCCTTGGACACAACCACCCTCGGATCGTGGAGGCCCTCGAGCGACAGGTTCGGCGCGGCAGCCACCTGGGAGGCAGCCACGAGCTCGAGGTGGAGTGGGCGGAGGCGGTGGCGGGACTCGTGCCCTCCGCGGAGGTCGTGCGGTTCACGAGCTCGGGCACGGAGGCCACGCAGATCGCAATCCGGCTCGCTCGGGCGTTCACGGGCAGGCCGAAGATCCTGAAGCTCCACGGCCACTTCCACGGCTGGCACGACGCGGTCGCGAAGACCCAATCCCCTCCCTATGTCCCCAGGGAGATCCCAGGAGTGCCCGAGCCGGTCGCGTCGCAGACAATCTCCGTGCCCGCCGACGTCAGGGCGGTAGCCCGAGCCTTCCGCGACCACGACGACCTCGCCGCGCTGATCCTCGAGCCCTCGGGTGCGAGCTACGGCGCGTCTCCCCTGCCCGACGGCCTGCTGGAGGCCGCGCGCGAGGCCACGCGGCAGCACGGCGCCCTGCTGATCTTCGACGAGGTGGTCACGGGCTTTCGGTGGGCGCCGGGCGGGGCCCAGCAGAGGTACGGGATACTGCCCGACCTGACGACGCTCGCGAAGGTGCTCGCCGGGGGGCTGCCGGGAGGGGCTGTAGCGGGCCGGCGCGACGTGATGAGCCTGCTGGAGCACGCGGAGTCGGAGGAGGACGCCGCGCGCAGGGTCGTGCATCAGGGCACGTTCAACGCGAACCCCCTGTCCGCGGTCGCGGGCAGGACCTGCCTCGCGGTGATCGCCGACGGCCGGCCCGGCAAGCGCGCGGAGGAGCTGGCCGCGCGGCTGAGATCGGGCCTCAACGAGCGGTTCGAGGCGCTGGGCGTGCCTGGCTGCGCCTACGGCGAGAGCTCGATCTGTCACGTGATCGTGGGCGACGAGGTGCGGAACCGGACGGCGGGGGACCTGAGGCGCCCCGCGCTCCCGCCGGAGGTGCTGAAGCTGAAGGGCTCGAACCGGAGGCTCGCGTGGCTGTTCGGCCTGGCGATGATCCTGGAGGGGGTGGACCTGTTCGCGGGGAGCGCGTTCGTGAGCGCGGCGCACACCGAGTCCGACGTCGAGCGCACGATAGAGGCGTTCGAGCGCGCGGTCTCCCGGCTCCGCGCCGAGGGCGAGCTGTAGTCAGCCCTCGAGGAGGAAGCCCTCCAGCGCCCGGTTGAAGATCTTCTGCCTCTCGAGGTTCACCGAGTGGGCGACGCCCTCGATCAGCTCGAATCGAGCGCCGGGGATGCCCTCCGCGAGCTGGCGGCCGAGGTAGGGCGGCACGAGGATGTCCAGCTCGCCCGAGATCACGAGCGTCCGAGCACGTATCTCCCCGAGCCGGACGAGGGCATCTTGGGCGCTCGCGGCCGCCGCCTGCCTCGCGAACGCCTCCGGCTCCTGGCCGTGCTCGTCCTCCTCCACGTAGCGCCTGAGCGCCCGCAGGTTCGCGGGGTGCTCGAAGAACTCCGGGGAGAACATCCAGGGCTCGGCCTGGCGATGGAACATCACCCTGCCGAGACGCGCGAACAGCTCCGGCCACAGGCCCGTCACCGCCCGGAGGCGGCCGTCGGGGCGGGCACACGAGGAGAGCAGCGCGAGGGACCTCACCCGCTCGGAAGCCAGGAGCGCGACGTGCTGCGCGATGCTGCCTCCCATCGAGAGCCCCACGACGTGCGCCCTCTCCACTCCGGCGGAGTCGAGCACGGAGAGGGCGTCCCGCGCCATGTCGTCCAGATCGTAGCCGGAGGTCGCGCGGCCGGAGCGGCCGACGTCCCGGTTGTCGGGCAGGATGCAGCGGAACCGCCGGCTGAAGTGGAACATCTGCACGGACCACGCCCTGTGGTCCGCCCCGACCCCCTGCAGCCAGAGCACGGGCTCGCCATCTCCGACCGCCTCGTAGTAGATCCGGACGCCGTCGTTTTGGGCGAACGGCAACTATGACCTCCCCCGGCAGAGAGAAAGGGCCGGAGGCAGAGTCCTCCGGCCCCTCACGACTTCGTGACTGCCTGCGCTAGGCGACGTGCGACTCGAGCACCCGCGTGGACTCCGGGTCGCGCAGGCGGCGGAGGGCCTCCTGCTCGATCTGGCGCGCTCGCTCCCGGGTGACCCCCAGGCGCTTGCCCGCGGCCTCGAGCGTCATCGGCTGGCCGCCGTTCAGGCCGTAGCGCATCATGACGATCGCGCGCTGGCGCTCAGTGAGCGGGGAGAGCGCTCGGTTGATGTCCTCTCCGAGCATCGTGTGCCCCGCGAGCTCCGCCGGGTCGGTCGCGTCGTCGTCCTCCAGCACCTCGCCGAGGTTCGTCTCGCCGTCCTCGCCGATCGGCGCCTCGAGCGAGAGCGGCAGCCTCGCGGCACCCATGTACTCGTCAATGCGCTCGACCGTCAGGCCGGTGGCCTCGCTCAGCTCCTCGGGCGTCGGCTCGCGTCCCAGCTCGAGCGACAGCCTCTGGGACTCCCGCCCGATCTTGGTCAGCGCCTCGCCCACGTGCACGGGCAGGCGGATGGTCCGACCGCCCTCGGCAAGGCCACGCGTGACCGCCTGACGTATCCACCAGGTGGCGTAGGTGGAGAATCGGAAGCCCCTGCGCCAGTCGAACTTCTCGGCCGCCCGCATCAGCCCCAGGTTGCCCTCCTCGATGAGGTCGGAGAGGGGCATGCCGTGGCCCACGTAGCGACGGGCGATGGAGACCACGAGCCTCAGGTTGTGCTCGATGAGCTTGTGCCGCGCCCTTCTGCCGGCCTCGACCTGGCGCTGAGCCTCGACCAGCGACTCGACCGGGAGGCACCCTTCCGCGATCCTCTCCTCGGCCTCGCGCCCGAGCTCGATCGCCTGCGCCAGCTCGACCTCCTCGTGGGCGGTGAGCAGCTGCGCGCGCCCGATCTCACGCAGGTAGATACCCAGGGAGTCTCCGATGAGGTCCTGATCAATTCCGTCGTCGGCCGCGAGATGGCCTTGCTCGATAGGGTCTTCCTCGAGGTCTTGAGAGATGCCCAGCTCCGCGAGCTCCTCCAGGTTCTCGAAATCCTTGTGCATGTTCCCCAACGCCATTAACTACTCACACCACCCCGGAAGTATAAGGTTTGTCTCTAATGAGTATAACGCTCGCTCGGCGGGGCCCGTCACACAAATAAAGGGCGCATCGCGCCCCACGAGCCGGCAGCACTGCTCCGCAATGAGTATTATAACATGGATTTCGGGAAAGTCTAGTGCCTTCGGTTGCGATTTTGTCAGGTTCTGTTCCATCCCACAAGGCATCGCCCCTTGATTCGATGAATCCTACGTAGTATCATATATTCGTAATTACGTATGAGGAGGGTGGAGGTGCGAGACCTGGAACGAGAGGTGGACGAGCTCAGAGAGCAGGTGAGGGGACTCATCGAGGACGTCCGCGCCCTGAAGGCGGGGCGCGAGAAGCCGCGGGTCGCGAGCCTGCTCGGGCAGGACGAGGAGACGATACGCCGCGTGGGCGAGGAGCTCGCCTCCGCGGCCCGAGCCTCGGACTCGGCCGGCATCCTGAGCTACTCGGGATACTACGAGCGGAGCGGGCCGGAGGGGCGCGGCCGGGCGCTGTGGGTGGACGAGCGCCGCACGACCGACGAGCTCTTCTCGCAGGACGACGAGAGGGTGGCGCGCCTGCTCTCGGCGCTCGGGCACAGGCAGAGGGCCGCGATCATCAGAGAGCTGCTCGGCGGCCCCGCCTCCGCGACCGAGCTGGTCGAGCGTCTGGGGATGGGCACGACCGGGCAGGTGTACCACCACCTGAACGCGCTCCTCGCCGCCGACCTCGTCACGCAGATCGAGCGGGGACGGTACCGTCTGAGGGGCCGACGGATACCCGCGCTGATGCTGCTCATGGCGGGGGTGCGAGACCTGCTCCACGATGCGCCCCCCATCCAGGTCGGCGCTGCGGAAGAGCCGGTCGAAGGCGAGGTGGACTGATGGGGTCGGGACCGGGCTGGGACTTCGACCGGACCTCGCGCGTCTGGCGGGTGCGAGAGAGCGAGCACTACGTCTTCCACCTCGAGCCCGTGCTGTGCGAGGACGCCGAGCTCGGGGCGATCCTCGAGGGCGCCGACGAGCGCCAACTGCGCATTCGGCAGGCACTCGGCCAAAGCGTGCGCTCGATCAAGGAGCGGGAACGCCTCCTCAAGACGCACTACTGGCTGTACTCCGGCTCGTCCCTGAGGGACGCCGCTGAGAGTGCCGGGTACAGGAGCATGGCCTGCGGGACGGCCAACCCCACCGGGGTGCACTTCGCGCAGCTCAACATGAGCTGGCGAGACCTGCTCGACCAGATGACTCACGAGGAGATCCACCTGCTCTGGTCGTGGGAGGTGGGGGAGGCGCCCTCGCTGTTGAACGAGGGTGTGGCCGTCTACTTCGAGGCGGTGCTCTCTATCCGATCCGCCGAGCGCCTGGAGGCGCTGCGCGACGCCTGGCTTGAGGTGAGCCGCGACGGGAGCGGCTTCCTGCGAGAGCTGTCGCGCAACTCCGGATTCTGGGAGGCCCACGCGCGGGGCCGGCCCGTGTACGCCGTCGGCGGCGCCCTGGCGGGCTACCTGGTCAAGGCCCGCGGGCTCCCCCTCGTCAAGGGGCTCTTCCTGGACTCTCACTACGAGGACGACGCCCTCGCGCAGCTCCTGGAGCACAGGACCGGGCTCCCCATCGAAGAGCTAGAGGCCCGGGTCGGCGAGTGGTGGCGTGGGGTGGGTGACACGGGATAGCCGCGATTCTGACTTTCACCAAGACGGCAGCCGCGTATTCCGGGGAGACCCTCGACTCAGCCACGTATGTGCCGGGGTATGCCACCAACAGAGTCTACTTCAGCAACCTCCGGTGGAGAGCTACCCAGTGGTATTCTCCGTACATCACGTGCTACATCGGGGGGAATAGCAGGTATTATCAGGAGTCATGCGCGAATGGGGCGAATGGCTTTTCGATATGGGATTCGCGATGAGACCGGCGAAGGTATGGCTGGCCGACGATGCCTGCACAATGTTCTTTGCATCGCATAGAGCTGGCGCAACTGCAGGCCGTGAGGTGAAAGAATGTATCCAGTAGACCATCTGAAGCGCAGGCTGCTGGTGGGAGTATCCATCCTCGTGGCGTGCGGGGTAGTCGCGCTCGCGGCACACACTCTCGCCAACAGAGCGCACTCCGCGAATACCGATACCACGGGTGGGATGCTGGCCGGCAGCGCTATTCTTGTTACCATCCACACGCCTTTCTCGGAGCCGATCAGCGTGCTCACCCGGACACCGCACGACGAAGGAGGCGGCCCCGACTATTCCCTCCCCACCAAACCTCCGAAGATTACCAGGCAGCAGGCCATAGATGCGGCCCGAAAGACAGGACTGGTGCCACCAGACGCCCGTCCGGACAGGGTGAACTATGTGCTGGCATCCTTCCCGGACCCCGCCCATCATACTCACGAGCTGAAGGTGGCGGGCATACTGGACAAATACCCCAATGGTTTTACCAATATCCCGGTGTGGATAGTCACCTTCCGCGGGCTGAACATGCCTGCCCTGGGGAACTTCGCACTATTCGCAACGCCTACCCCGGGCTCCGCAACACCACATCCCCTGCCGGTCAACCACGAGCTCAACCTCATCATAAGCGCCGACACCGGGGTATGCATGGGGGCGTTTACCTATAGATAGCGCCGCATTGCAGCTATCCGGGGCGCTCGGTCCTGAAGACCGGGTGGTCCGGGGCGATCCTCCTCAGATCCTCCTCGGGGGATTCGGGACCGACGCCAGCGAAGAACGCGCCCGCCTCCGCCTTCCAGAGCCTGAGGTAGGCCCGTAGGATCGGCGGCTTCTCATCGTCCGAAAGCTCGACGGCCCGGAACGGTTCCTCCCTCCGGCCCAGCACCAGCTCGCCCGTGCCAGCCGCCCTGAGGTTGCGCGCCCACTGGGTCTGGCCCCGCGGGGCCACGAGGTAGCGCTCGTCCCCGAGCGTCAGCAGGTTGACCGGCGTGCTCCGCCACTCGCCCGACCGGCGGCCCCTGACCCGGAGGACGCGCGAGCCCCGGACGCTGAGCCCCAGCCGCGCGAGCCCCGCCACGGCCCGGTTCATGACGTTCCTCGTGAACCAGTCGGGCTCCTGATAGTGCCCGGTCCTCCCCTCTCCATCGCTGCGGCGAGAGCCCGCGCCTCTGTGCCCATCCATAGTGTGTCACCTCCCCGTGGCTGCCGAGGGTCGCTAGAACGGCGTGTGGAGCGAGGCGACGTTCATCACGGTGCGAAAGGCGTTGAACGCCTCCACCACGTCCGCGCCCTCGAAGCGCACGAGCCGCCCGCCCTCGCGCACCACGCCAGGCACCGCCTCCGCTCGGTCCGCCATCTCGGTGGTCACGAGCTCGACCTCTATCTGGCAGGGGCTGGGCGGAGCAAGCGGGGAGAGCGAGCCTGCGCCCGCGACCGCCTCCGATGCACGCTCGCGGATGAGCTTGCGGGCCTCCTCGAGAGACAGGCAGTCCGCCGCCCAGCGTCCCCTCGCTCGCTTCACCACCGCGACCAGAGCGTGCGGCAGCAGAGCCTTCGCCTCCGCCTCGAGCGACTGATCGCCGCTCAGCATCGCCACGGGCACGCCGAAGTGGCCGCAGAGGTAGGCATTCAGCCCGGCCTCCCCCATCGAGCGCCCCTCGATGCGCAGGTCCGCCAGGCAGTCCGCGCTCCACGTGTGGTCGGCAACGGCGTAAGGGGTGCCGTACTTCGCGTGGTACCCGATGAAGAGCGCCACGTCCGCTTCCTCGACGCCCTGTACCATCCCCAGGGGCTTCGTGCTGCCCGAGATCAGCCGGGCGCGGGGATGCAGCTTCTCGATCAGGATGTTGCGCTGCACCCAGTGCGAGTCGTTCACGACCACCTCCGTCGCGCCGCCCTCGAGCGCTCCCTCCACGGCCGCGTTCACATCCTCCGTCTGCAGCATCCTCCCGCGCGCGTAGTCCGCACCGGTGGGTGACAGCTGCGCCGGGTGCACCACCCCCGATATCCCCTCCATGTCCGCCGAGATCAGTACCCTCAACTCTGCCTCCTAACAGCTGGATCCGGCCGGCCACCGCTACACAGCTACCGGCCGACCTCGAACAGCTGGCTGACCTTCACCCGGAAGCCCGGCAGCACCTCCCCGCCCTCCAGCTCGTCCTCGGACCCCAGCTCGCGATAGCCGTCGCCTTCCGAGTACACCGAGACCGCCCTGTGCCTCGGCCACAGCACCCACACCAGCCGTACTCCCGATTCTAGGTAGCTCCTCACCTTCTCGTGCACCTCATTCGCCGTGTCGGCGGGGCTCACGATCTCCACGGCCAGGTCGGGGGACAGGGGCATGAAGCCCTCGGGAACGCCGCCTTCGGGCAGCCGAGCCTGGGAGACGAAGGACACGTCCGGCACCCTCACCGTGTCGGGATCCCGCCGGATGACGTAGGCCAGGCCGTCGCCGTAGACCCTACCCAGGCCGCGCTCCGCCACAAACGGACGCAACAGAAATAGTAGGATCGTGACTATCTCTGCGTGTAACACACCAGCTCCCGGCATCTCCCTCAGCTTCCCTCTCACCAGCTCGAACCGCTTGCCGGGAACCTCGGGCATCTCCCACAGCTCCTCCGCGGTCATCCTCTGCTTCACGGCCATGGCTGCCTCTCCCAGGGACTACGGACCTCGCTGCTATGATAACCTAACCGGAGTGATGGACACGCTGGCTGGCCGAGGGGGAGCGTATGTGGCGCGTGTACGTGGCGAGGAAGATACCGGACTCCGGACTCGAGCTGTTGCGCGAGAGGTGCGAGCTCGATGTCTGGACGGACGAGCTTCCGCCGCCTCGGGACGAGCTGCTGCGCGGCGCGAGCCGGGCCGACGCGCTGATCGCTCTCCTCACGGACCGGATTGATGCCGAGCTCATGGACTCCGCGCCCGGCCTCAGGGTCGTCGCCAACTACGCGGTCGGGTACGACAACGTGGACCTCGAGGCGGCCACGGCCCGGGGGATAACCGTCACGAACACCCCTGACGTGCTCACGGAGACCACGGCTGACCTCGCGTGGGCGCTGATGCTCGCCGCCGCCCGCCGGATCCCCGAGGGCATCGAGTACGTCCGTCGGGGCCGGTGGAGGACCTGGGGGCCGGAGCTGCTGCTGGGCGTGGACGTGTGGGGCCGGACCCTCGGGCTGGTGGGACTGGGCAGGATCGGCGCGGCGGTGGGCCGGAGGGCACGGGGATTCGGCATGCGCGTGCTGTACTGCACCCGCTCCGAGCGCCCCGAGGCCGACGACCTCGGCTGGGAGAGGCGCGACCTCGACAGCCTCCTCTCCGAAGCCGACTTCGTGAGCCTGCACACACCGCTCACCCCCGAGACGCACCACCTGATCAATGCCCGTAGCCTCGCGCTGATGAAGTCTACGGCGGTGCTCGTGAACACCTCGCGCGGCCCGGTCGTGGACACCGACGCGCTCTGCGAGGCGCTGCGCGAGGGCCGGATAGCCGCCGCGGGGCTGGACGTGACCGACCCCGAGCCGCTGCCGCCCGACCATCCGCTGCTCGCGCTCCCGAGCTGCGTGGTCCTGCCGCACGTGGGCAGCGCCTCCCACGCGACCCGAGAGCTCATGTCGAGGATGGCCGCGGAGAACGTGCTCGCCGTGCTCGAGGGCAGACCGGCGCCCAACGCCGTGAACGTGGCTGGCACCAGGGACCGCACATAGCGGCGTGCGGTCCCTGTAACACGCGGTCGTCGGGCGCATTCACATGGTAAGATGTGCCGGACGAACCCACGATCCGACGGCCCGGCGCTGGAAGGAACTCTGCGTTGAGAAGCCTGCTGATCGCCGCCACGCTCCTGTTCGGCTGCCTGCTCGCGGTCGCGCCCGCACACGGGAAGGAGCGGCCGAGCCTGGAGCTGAGTCCGTCGCACGGCAAGCCCGGCGACCGGATACACTACTCGGGCTCGGGCTACGCGCCGGGCTCGGACGTGCTGATCGTGATCGGTCCGGACAGCATCATACTGGACGAGCAGCAGGCGGACAGGGAGGGTCGCATCAGCGGCGCGTTCAAGCTGCCGTACCTCTCGGACGTGCCCGACACGAGCCAGGATGCGATCTCCGCCTATGCGGTCGAGACGGGCTCGGGCGAGCAGTCGCGCCCCACCCGCTTCCACTACGACGCTGGCGGCTCGAATCCCACCCCGACGGCGAGCGACACGGGCACGCTGACGTTCGTGCTGATAATCGGGAAGCACCCGCAGCCGGACTCTACCTACTGGGCAGTGTACGGCCAGCCCGGATCCTCCCCGAGCGTCAGGCGCCTCACCGACCCCGACGGCGATGGCAAGTTCACCCTGAGCGTGCAGGTGCCGTCCGACAAGCCGGTCACGGCGAGGATCGTCCAGGGCACGGGCACGAGGACGGAGGAGAGCGGGGTCGTGCCGGGCGAGCCGCTGCGCGTGCTGAGGGACTTCGGCAATCTCATCGTGCGGGAGGGACTGAAGCTCTCGGCGACAGACCGCCACCCTTCCGTGAGACCGCGCGAGCAGCGCACGGCGATCCCCTACTCGCTGCCCGAGACCGGCTTCGGCGGGATGAGCGTTGCGGGCGGGCTGTCCACGGCCGCGCTCGACCGGGACAGCTCCCGGAGGTAGGCGAGGCTCAGACCACGGTGCGCCTGAGCTTCTCGGGCGCCTTGCGGTGCTGCACCAGGTGCGAGGGCACGACCATTATCTGCCCGGCGGTCTCCGTGCCCAGCGCCACGTCTCCGTTCGGAGTGGAGAGGGTGATCGTGCCGGTGATCTCGCTCTTGTCCCTGACCTCCAGGCACTGGCCGGGCACGATCGAGTGCTCCTGGAAGAACTGCAGCAGGCTGACGTTCTCCGTCGCCCGCTCGGAGATCTGCTCCACGACGACCTTCTCCCCCGAGCTAGTCTGAGACAGCTTTCGGGCGTGGGGGGAGAAGCACGCGCCCGTGCCGGGG
>CADDYR010000100.1 GCA_902810765.1 Chloroflexota bacterium | reverse complement strand
CGCATGCGAGCTCGAGCGCGTCGGACTCCCGGATCAGCTCGACCGCGCGCGCGTGGTCGGCGTCGGGGGCTCCCTCGAGCGCGCGGCGCACGGCCTCCGCGTGCCCGTCGGGGTAGGACGCACGCTCGAGGAAGATGATCGTGGGCAGGGTGGCAGTGCCCTGCTGCAGGTCGCTCCCCACGGGCTTGCCCGCCTGCTCTGAGGTGGAGGAGAAGTCTATCACGTCGTCCACCACCTGGAACGCCATGCCGAGCTTCTCGCCGTACAGCCGCAGCGCCCGCCGCTCCCTCTGGGGCGCGTCGGTGAGCACGGCGCCGATCTCGGTCGCGCAGGCGAACAGCGCCGCGGTCTTCGCGTAGATGCGCCGGTAGTAGTCGTCGCGGCTGACTTCGGCCCTGTGGTTGCCCATCATCTGTCGCAGCTCGCCGTCGCAGATCTCCATCAGCGTCCGGGCGAATATCGAGATCACGGAGGTGTGCTGGGGGCGGGACGCGAACATCGCGGCCTGCGCGAAGATGTAGTCGCCGATCAGGATGGCGGCCTTGGCGGGCAGGTACGAGTTCACCGTCGCGCGGCCCCGGCGAAGGGCCGCGGAGTCTATCGTGTCGTCGTGCACGAGCGTGGCGGTGTGGAGCAGCTCGATCGAGACCGCGCCGTCGAGCAGGCGCTCGGGGCTGTATCGGTTGCACCTGCCCGCGAGCAGCACGAGCGCCGGACGGATTCGCTTGCCGCCGGCGCTGACCAGGTCCCTGATGACGTTGTCCAGCTCCGGGTAATCGGGCGGGGAGATGCTCAGCAGCGCTGCTTCGACGCGCTCGAGGTCCTCCCGAATCGCTGCGAGTGCCGCCAGTTGGATCACTACAGGACCTCGCAAGACTTTGTGCACATTCTCACGAATTATAGCCGAAGCCCCATGAGGGGGCAAAAGCTACGCCGGGAGCCCCCGATCATCCACGAGCTCCGCGAGCTGGGCGAGCGTGGCCGTCGCCACGCCGCTCGGTCCCTTGCCCAGGTGGGGCTTGTCGCTCGATACCCACGAGGTGCCCGCGATGTCCAGGTGGACCCAGGGAGCGTCGCCCGCGAACTCCCGGAGGAAGGCCGCGGCGGTGATAGCGCCGGCATCGCGCCCGCCGACGTTCGCCACGTCCGCCACATCGCTGTTGAGCTGCTCGCGGTACTCGGGGAAGAGCGGCATCTGCCACATCCGCTCGCCCGTGTGCGCCGCGGCCTCGAGCAGCAGCTCGGTCCACGGCTGGGAGGAGCCGAACACGCCCGTCGCGACCCTGCCCAGAGCCACGACGCAGGCTCCGGTGAGCGTCGCGACGTCCACCAGGTGCGTGGCGCCCTGGGACCGGGCGTGCACGAGCCCGTCGGCCATGACCAGCCTGCCCTCGGCGTCGGTGTTGAGCACCTCGATCGTCATCCCGTTGCCCGCCGTCAGGACGTCGCCGGGCTTGAGGGCCGAGCCGCTGGGCAGGTTCTCGGAGATGCACAGCACTCCGACGACGTTCGTGCGCGGCCCCAGCTGCGCGATCGCCTGCATCGCGCCAAGCACGGCCGCCGCGCCGGACATGTCCGACTTCATCAGGTGCATGTTCTCCGCCGGCTTGATCGAGATCCCGCCGCTGTCGAACGTGATGCCCTTGCCGACGAAGCCGATGGTGGGCGCTTCCGGATCCCCCCGGTAGCGCAGCGTGACCATCTTCGCCGGCTCCTGGCTGCCCCGCGAGACCCCGAGGATCGAGCCGTAGCCGTTGTCCCTCATCCGGGCCTCGTCCATCACGTCTATCTCCAGCCCGTTCGCCCCGGCCACCTGCTGGGCCTCGGCCGCGAAGATGGTGGGGGTGAGCTTGTTCCCCGGCTCGTTCGCCAGGAGCCTCGCGACGTTCGTGGCCTCGCCGATGACGTGTGCCTTGTCGGCCGCCGCCGTGATCTCCTCGGGATTCCCGGACGAGACCAGCACCTGCAGGCGCTCGACGTCCTGCTCGCCCGGCTCCTTCGTCTTGTACTGCGCGGTGGAGAAGTTCGCGATCTCCGCCCCGTGCACGCTCGCGGCGACGTTCGCTGCCAGGTCGCCCAGTGCGGGCACGAGGAGGGAGACCTGCCGCTGCTTCAGCGCCCGCAGGTAGCGCACGGCCGCTCCGGCGGTGGTCCTCGCCCGCTCCGGCGACCACTCCTCCCGACGGCCCGCGCCCACGACGAGCAGCTGGCCGAACGGCAGCCTCCCGAAGGTCAGGAGCGGCGTCACATGCTGGGCTGCGGTCGAGACCCGTCCGTCCGAGATGGCCCGGCTCAGCTCCCCGTCCATCCCGCGGTCAATGTTCCCGGCGAGCGCGTCCTCGGGCAGTCCGTCCTCGAAGGCGTGCACTACGACTGCGTCCGCCTCGACAGAATCGGTGACGTTCGTGGCCACGGAGATGTCCATTGCTCCCTCCCCTTACCCTGGCTCGAACCGCATTATAACAGAGCCCGGCCATCCCGCCCGTCGAGTCCGCGTCCGGGCTCCCGCCAGCGTAGCCGCCCCTGCGGTGATCACGCCACCGCAAACGTCATGCCGCCCGCATCCGGCGATGCCGCGACTCATCGTCCACAAGAGTGACATATAAGGGCTCCGAACCATATACTGGGTCGTAGATGAGTGCCCGGACCCTGACACAGCCTCGACCACCGGAGGCGCCGACCGCTCGCAGCCCGCGCGCCGCGGGGGTCTACCTGCACATCCCGTTCTGCCGGACGAAGTGCAGCTACTGCGACTTCAACTGCTACGCGGGGCAGGGGCACCTGATCCCGCCCTACGTGGACGCGCTCGCGCGCGAGCTCGAGGGCTACGGCGGGCTCGGCTGGAGGGCCGACACCCTGTATTTCGGCGGCGGAACCCCGAGCCTCCTCTCGCCCGAGCAGGTGGCCTGCCTCGTGCGCACGGCTTGCGGCGCGCTGGGGCTGGGGGATGCGGAGGTGACGCTCGAGGCCAACCCCGGCACGGTGGACGAGCGGTACTTCGCGGGGCTGCTCGAGGCCGGGGTGAACCGGCTCAGCATAGGCGTGCAGAGCTTCTACGACTCCGACCTCCGACCGCTCGCCCGGCACCACACGGCCGAGGACGCGCGGGACGCTTACCGCGACGCCCGGCGCGCGGGCTTCGGGAACATCAGCCTCGACCTGATCTACGGCCTGCCCGGCCAGTCGCTCGAGGCGTGGCGGCACAACCTCGAGGAGGCCGTCGCGCTCGGGCCCGACCACCTGTCCCTGTACGCCCTGATCGTGGAGGAGGGCACCCCGCTGGCGCGGCAGGTGGCGAGGGGCAGGGTGAGGCCGGCGGACGACGACCTCGTGGCCGACATGTACGAGCTCGCGCACGACCTCCTTCGGAGGGCAGGGTTCCGCCGGTACGAGATCAGCAGCTGGGCGAAGCCCGGCAGGGAGTCGCGGCACAACCTCATCTACTGGAGGAACACCGACTACGTGGGCGCGGGAGCGGGGGCGCACGGCTACCTCGCGGGCGTGAGGTACAGCAACGAGTGGCTCCCGAGGCGCTACATCGAGGGCGTGGGGGAGACCGGGTTCTCCCTCGTCGAGAGCGAGGAGATAGGGGCCGAGCTCGAGCGCGCGGAGACAATCATCCTGGGGCTGAGGCTCGAGGAGGGCGTGAGCCCTCGGGAGTTCCGCGACCGCTTCGGTCTGGAGCTCGGGGAGGTCTTCGGGCCGCAGCTCGCGCGGGCGGAGGGGTGGGGGCTGGTCGAGTGGCGCGGAGGTCGGATCGCGCTGACGGACAGGGGCAGGCTGCTCTCGAACGAGGTCTTCGAGTCGTTACTTCCGGGGTGAGCATGCCTTACAATACATGGAGACCTGTTTCGAGGACAGCTTAGCTATTGCTTTCCGGAGGACTGGAATGCCGGCCGTGGTGCTGACGTTCGTAAACTACCTGCTGATCGCGCTGTGGGTCGCGATATTCGCCCGTGCTCTCCTGTCGTGGTTCGATCCGGCGTATCGCAATCCCTTCTCGCGCGTCCTGTTTGATATAACGGAGCCGATACTGGCGCCGATCCGCCGTCTGCTGCCCGCGATGCCGATCGACTTCTCGCCCCTGATCGCGCTCGTCGTGATCGGCATCATCCGCAGCCTCATGCCCGCCTGACACCGAATCCAGGGGATGGGTCTGTCATTCCGAGGCCCCCTCTACTGACTGTCATTCTGAGGCCCGAAGGGCCGAAGAATCCGTCCGGGAGGCTTTGCCGCGTCCTCCCTTGCAGATCCTTCGCGGAGTTTACCCCTTCGCTCCCGCGCCCGGGGCAGGCTCTCGGGTCCTTCGCGGAGTTTACCCTCGAGCGAAGCGAAGGGCTCAGGATGACAGGCGTGGGGGGCTCAGGACGACAAGAGGTAGGTATCACCCGGAATCCTGTCTGTCCTGCCCATTGGGAGGGCTCAGCGCTGATCGATCATGGCGTCCTGAGCGGCGCTCAGGGGCAGCACCGCGAGCGAGCCGTCCGGACGCCTGATCCCCACCTCCCGTCGGAACGCGCTCACCCGCTCGACGACCACGCGCTCCCCATCCACATCGAGCTCCTGTCCAGGCTCGGGCAGCGGGGGGTCGGGGACCAGGCCGCGCTCGTCCCTCGTGGCGAACGGCACCCCCAGAGGCGACGCGCGCCTCTCGACCTCCTCGCGCAGGGCAGGATCGCGGAGCCGAAAGGTCAGGCGCGAGCTATCGGGCTCGACGTCTACCTCCACGCCCCCGAGCCCGTCCACGGCGCTCGCGGCCGCACGCGCGATCGAGGCGGCTGGTTCGAGGGCGAGCGCTCGCTCCTCGCTCGTGCGCTCGAGCACGGAGTACCCTTCGGCGGGCGTCGCCTCGCCCGCGAGCTGGTCCGGCGCGACCACGATCCTCCCGACCCGCTCGCCCTCGGGCGTGCCCACCACGCAGAGCTCGCCCGCGCGGAGTCCGGGGAGCCGGCACTCCGCCCATATCACGAGGTGGCCGGGTTGGAGCCTGACGCCCGCGACGTCCACGGTCTGTCTCACGGTATCGAGAGGAGCAGGGACTCGACGGCGAGGCGCGTGTTCACGTTCGCGTCGAGCATCGCGATGGCGCGAAGGGTGCGGTCCGTCGCGTCCGCCGTGGCCCGCACCCCGGAGCCTGCCAGGCTCCTCACCTGGTTGTCCCACCTGGAGTACGCGGGCCGTACCGGCCTGCCGCTCGCCACGTGCATCGCCTCCCGCCAGAACCCGAGCCAGTCGAAGAGCGTGGAGTACACCTCGTCGCGGTGGCCCGAGCTCCACCTGCCCGCGAGCCTCTCCGCCAGCGCGAGCCTGGCGGCGCTGCCTCCCGAGAGGGCCTCGGCGAGCGCGGCCACGTTCGCGTCGTGCTGCTCGACCACCTCCGGCGACGACGCCGCCCGGATCGCCCAGCCCGGCCTGCCCTCCGAGAGGTCCGCGATGCGCTCCAGGTCGCGCTCGGGCAGGTCGAAGCGCCGTCGGAGCGCCTCGAGGATCTCCTCCCTCGGCACGGGGCGGAGCTTGAGGACCGTGGCCCGGGAGGTGACGGTGTCGGGCAGCGAAGCGGCGTCCACCGCGAGGAGGACGAGCGTCGCGAACTCCGGGGGCTCCTCGAGGGTCTTGAGGAAGCTGTTCGCGGCCTCCTCGGTGAGCGCGCCCGCGTCCTCCACGACGTACACCTTCCTCCGTGCCTCGAACGGCAGCAGGCCGACGTCGGCCACGATCTGCCGGATCGTGTCTATGCCCAGCTCGCGCGAGGGGGTGCTGCGGTTGGTCTCCGCGTCCTGCCGGGCGAGGTCGAACACCTGCACGTCCGGATGGGTCCGGCGGGCGATCCGCGCGCACGTGTGACAGGTGCCGCAGGGGTCCACGGAGCCGTCCGACTTGCTCTCGCACAGCAGCGCCTGTGCGAGCCACCCGGCGAGCGTGCTCTTGCCTACGTGTGGCTGGCCGGTGAAGAGGTACGCGTGGGGGACGGCCTCGGAGCCGAGCGCCCGGCGGAGGACTTCCAGCGCTGCCGGGTTGCCGATGAAGCCGCTAGCGGCGTCCACGCCTCGCACCGCTCTGGGGCTTCTGCTCCTCCTGCTCGACGGCGACCTTCTCCGGTATGAGCTCGTCGAAGTGCTCGGTGAGCGCTCGGCGGGTGGCCTCGTCGAGCACGGTGTTCGGAGAGCGGCGGCTGTTCGCCCAGGCGGTGAGCTGAGTGATGGAGAGCACCGTTATGGGGCAGTTGGCGATGGACACACGGGCGTCCGGGGAGGTGAACAGCACCACCCCCGAGACCGGGACGTTCTCGTGGCCGAGGGCCTTCACCTCCTCCTCGACGGCCTCGATGTGGGCGTGCAGCTGGCCCGCAGGGTCGCCGATCGGGGGCTCGGCCGCCATGAGCCGGGTGAAGAAGCTCGTCTTGTGTTGCCACCTGCCGTCCTGCACGGTGGTCTGGCCGGTCTGGTTCCGGGGCTGTATCACGAGCACCCCCTCCGGGCCTATCAGCACGTGGGGGACGATCAGCCGGCCTATCGGGACGTAGCTGCCGAGCCAGTAGCGGTTGCTGAGCGGCGCGAGCGCCCTCGCGATGCGCGTCTCAGTGGTCACGGCCACGCCGTCCTCGAACTGCATCTGTCTGCTGATGCTCGAGATGAAGTACCCGATGATGACGAGCGGCCAGGCGGCCCACGCGACGTACGGCACCTGTGGGAACACGAACAGCGACACCATCGCGGCGATGAACAGCAGGATGAACGCGGCGAACGCGAGCATCTGCTTCCGCCTTCGGGAGCGCTTGTAATGTGCGTTGGTCGCGACGAGCATCGTCCGGCTAGTCCTGAAACTCCCTGAGCACGAGCACCGCGTTCTGGCCGCCGAACCCGAACGAGTTGGACATCACGGTGCGCACGTTCGCGCTCCGGGCCTCGTTCGGCACGTAGTCGAGGTCGCACGCCGGGTCCGGGTGCTCGTAGTTGATCGTGGGCGGGATCGTCCTGGTATGGATCGCCATTGCCGACGCGATGGCCTCGACCGCCCCGGCCGCGCCGAGGAGGTGCCCGGTCATGGACTTGGTCGAGCTCACCGGCACCCTCCTGACCGCGTCACCGAACACGCGCTTGATCGCGACCGTCTCGGCCGCGTCGTTGAGCGGCGTGCTCGTGCCGTGTGCGTTTATATAGTCTATCTCATTCGGGCGGAGCCCCGCGTTGCGCAGCGCGATCTCCATCGCCCGCGAGGCGCCGATCCCCTGGGGCTCGGGCATGACCATGTGGTAGGCGTCGGACGTCGCCCCGTAGCCGATGACCTCGGCGTAGATCGTGGCGCCGCGGGCGATGGCGTGATCGAGCGACTCCAGCACGAGCACGCCGGCTCCCTCCGCGGGCACGAAGCCGTCGCGCTCGGCGTCGTACGGGCGCGAAGCCTTAGTGGGCTCGTCGTTGCGTGTGCTCAGCACGCGCATCACGCAGAAGCTGGCGAGCCCCAGCTCGCAGATGGGCGCCTCGGTGCCGCCCGCGAGCATCACCTCCGCATCGCCCCTGCGGATGATCTCGTACGCCTCGCCGATCGCCTGGGTCCCCGCCGCGCACGCGGTCACGACGGTGCTGTTGTACCCGTGCGCACGGAGGGCCATCGCGACCTGCCCGGTGGGCATGTTCGCGAGGCTGATCGGCGCGAAAAACGGACTCACGCGCATCGGGCCGCGGGCGATCAGCGTGCGCATCGCCTGCTCCGTGTCCGGGAAGCTGGACGTGCCGGTGCCGAGCAGCACCCCGACGCCGGGGTTGACCTCGCCGAGCTGGAGCCGGGCGTGCGCGACGGCCTGCTTGGCCGCGGTGACGGCGAACTGGGCGGCCCGGGACATCCGTCGGGCCTCCTTCGGGTCCAGGTGCTCCTCGGGCTTCCAGTCGCGCACCTCCGCGGCGATCTTCGTCGGGTAGGGGCTTGTGTCGCACTGCTGGATGATGTCCACTCCCGAGCGGCCGTTCACGAGCGAGTCCCAGAACTCGTCCACGCTCTGGCCGTTCGCCGTGACGACCCCCATGCCCGTGATCACGACGCGATGGGGGGCGGCCGGCTCGGGCAGCCTCTGGCGCTGGGGCTGCGTCCCGGGCTCGGTCATCTCGGAGACGATCTCCTCGAGCTCCTCCTCCATGCGCGAGCTCAGGTGCAGCCCCTCGTCCTCGATGGTCTCGCGCAGTCTGCTCAGCAGCCGCTCCCGCTGCTCAGCTGTGTCCGTGTTACTCATCATGAATGCTTCGTGTGCTCCTCTGTGTGTTGGCTTGCGGCCTCGGCCGCTCTGTAGGTCAGGTCCGGTCGGCGGGCCGCGGTGGTCTCGTCCAGCCGCCTGAGGGGCGCCTCGTGGGGCGCGGACCTGATCGTCTCGGGATCGGTCTCCGCCTCCCGAGTTATCTCTAGCATCGCGTCCGCGAACTCGTCCAGCGTGCGCTTATTCTCGGTCTCCGTCGGCTCGATCATGAGCGCCTCGTCAACGATGAGCGGGAAGTATATCGTCGGCGGGTGGAACCCGAAGTCGATGATGCGCTTGGCGATGTCGAGCGTGCGCACTCCCTGGCGCTTCTGCTTTCGGCCGGAGAGCACGAACTCGTGCATGCACGGGCGGTCGTAGGGCAGGTAGTACGCGTCCTTCAGGCGCGCCATCAGGTAGTTCGCGTTGATGATCGCGTGCCGGCTCACCGAGCGCAGGCCGTCGGCGCCCTGCTGCCTGATGTAGGTGTAGGCCCGGGCGAGCACCGCGAAGTTCCCCCACAGCGACCTGACCTTGCCGACCGTCCTGACGGGAGTCTCGAGCTCGTACCGGGTCGCGCCGTCTTCCTCGCGCGCGACGACTACCGGGTCCGGCAGGAACTCGGCGAGGAAGTCGCGCACGGCGATGGGGCCGGCACCCGGCCCTCCTCCCCCGTGGGGGGTGGTGAAGGTCTTGTGCAGGTTGTAGTGCATCACGTCGAAGCCGAGCTCGCCGGGCTTGGTGATGCCGAGGATGGCGTTCATGTTCGCGCCGTCGCCGTACATCAGCCCGCCAGCCTCGTGCACGGTGCGACAGATCGCCTCGATGTGCTCGTCGAACAGTCCGAGCGTGTTCGGGTTGGTGAGCATCATCCCGGCGGTCTCGGGGCCGACCAGGCTCCTGAGCTGATCGAGGTCGACGTTGCCGCGCTCGTCGCTCCGGACGGTCGCCACCTGGTATCCGACCATCGCGGCGGTGGCGGGGTTCGTGCCGTGGGCGGAGTCGGGCACGATCACTACGTGCCGGTTCGTATCACCCCGGCTCTCGTGGTAGGCGCGCATGACGAGCATTCCGGTGAGCTCTCCGTGCGCTCCCGCGGCCGGCTGCAGCGAGACCGCGTCCAGCCCCGCTATCTCGGCGAGCGCCTGCTGCAGCTCGTACATTATCTGGAGAGCCCCTTGTGCGCGCTCCGGCGGGGTGTAGGGGTGGACCCTGCGGACGCCCCTGAGCGAGGCGACCTCCTCGTTCACCTTCGGGTTGTACTTCATCGTGCAGGAGCCTAGCGGGTAGAAGTGGGTGTCTATCGAGACGTTCTGCTGCGACAGCCGCACGAAGTGCCGGACGACGTCGAGCTCGCTCACCTCGGGCAGGTCCAGCTCGTCGCGGACCAGTCCTTCCGGCAGGCTCGCGTCGGGCACCTGACTCTCGGGCAGGCTGTACGCGGTCCTGCCCTCGGAGCTCCACTCGAAGATCAGAGGCTCGGGCACGACACAATCTCCCCCACAGGTCACTCAAATCGCGCTCGATTCCAGAATTATAGCATCTTACAGCGATTCTCACCGGGGTTGAGCCGAGTAACCACAGTTACGGAACCAGCCACGGGCGTACTACGTGGTGATTAGCCCTATGGGCGCACAAGCTGTCCATATCACAGAACAGCCCGCCTTGGTGGGGCGGGGAGCCTTCGAGAGGATGTACCGTAACCCCGACGGCACCCTCACAGGGGATGGCACCAACAGCTACACCTACGACTCCTCCAGCCACTGGACGGGGGGCACGATCAACGGCAGCTCCCCCTCCTTCTCGTAGGACGGTCCTGGCTGGAGGGTGTATCGGACCATCAGCGCATCCAGGCAGGACTACTGGTACGACCTCTCGGGACTGTCCTTGGAGACGTGGGCATCGGGGGACGTGATCGTCTACCTGAGGAGCCCGTCGGGGAGGCTGCTGTCCCGCTGGTATTCTCCGGTGCTCGTAGACTACGTGCTCGACAGACAGGGGAGCGTGACGGCCGCGCTGAATGGGAGCGGGGGGCTGGAGAACACGTACCGGTACGACCCGTGGGGGAGCCTCGTGGGGAGTACGGGGGGAAGGTACAACCCCTACGAGTACGCGGGCAGCTACTACGACTCCGGCACAAAGCACTACCAGATGGGGGCCCGCTACTACAGCCCCTCCGACTCCCGCTTCACTCAGGCCGACCCTCTCCCAGGCTCGGTCTTCGGGGCGAACCGCTACGCCTACACGAGCGCCGATCCGGTGAACGCAACCGACAGGAGCGGGCTGGCCGAGGACTGCGAGCTGGAGGGGTGCTCGCCCTCGGAGCAGGGGGATATCGAGTACCTGCAGATGATGCGCACCTTCTCTGGCGGAAGTGGTGAGGAGGAAGGAGGCAGCGGGGAGGAGGAAGGAGGGGTACGCCGTGCCACCGTCACACCAGCAAGTAGCCCAGTGTGGCAAGAGCTTTCACCTTACAGAGGAGGGATCCGGACGAGCGGTAGTGGAAGGAGGCAGCTGTTTTATACGTGGGATTACACTCATAACGACATCGAGGTGTGGGATAGGTTCGGCAGACATTTGGGTACTATGGACCCAATAAACGGCGAGATGTATAAGCCACCAGTCCGCGGCAGAACGTTACAATTACGGTAACAACTCGCCCGGACGGGAACATCAGGTGGACTTGTGAGCCTGTAATAGGGCAGATCGCCTTTGCTGCCCATCGACGATCTCGTACCGAAGGGAGGACAGCGACCGTGACCGGAGAGGGCATGGACAACCTTTACCGCAGGCTCAAGGCTGAGCTGGCGAGCGGATCTGACCGCTCCTTGGGACGAGACCAGAAGGCTCTTGAGTACCTGGCGCGGACCTTCCGCTACTGGGGACTCTACGAGGAGCCCGATGCGCAGGGCAAGGAGAGTCTGTGGGTCCGATTCTTCAGGAACGTCCTCACGGTAAACTCGTACCTCAACACAGCGGGCCGCATCTTGAGTCTCGGGCCGAGCTCAGCCCGTTATGGCGCTCATCTGGAGACGGGTGGCTATGGGGTGACGTTTGTGGGGATAGACGACGCCAGGCTACAGCAAGTCAGAGAGAGCACCGAGGCTGCAGGCGGTTCTTACGTTGATGACGAAGAGGATCCAGAGCCACCCGACCTTTACAAGCTCATAGAGGAGATCGGTGACCTACCTGGTGGCTACTACGATATGGTGCTGGCATTCGGGCTGTTCGACAGGATGACGCGCGAGGAGGAGCGCCAGACCCTCTCGGAGGGGATAAGGCGGGTACTCAAGCCGGACGCCCTCCTAGTCGCGGAGTTCATACCCAGGGCCGCGTTTGTGATGGAGGCTCTGTTGGAACCTCGGAACCGGGTGCTGTCTGATGGGCCGTGCAGCTTGGCATCCGTCTGGCACAGCGGGGTCTTGGAGCACGTCTCCGGCGCGCATGTGGGTTATTACTTTGCGCAGGTAGGGGAGATATCTTCGTTCTTCGAGCGCGCCGGCTTCAGGGAAGAGGAGGTCTGCGCCTCTGATGGGATAGCCTCCTGGCTGCCCAGGTCGGTCTGGACAGAGGTCAGAGGGCGTGGTCGCGAGGCGATGGACGAGGTCTTGGGAATAATCGCGGATGCTGGAGAGGATGATAGCACTTTGGGGCTGAGCAAGCACGTTCTGTACGTCGGTAGGAAGACCAGGTAGTGGAACAAGCGGCCGTCGTCCTACCTCATGATGCGGAGGGGGCGGAACGGCACTCAGCCATAATTAGGTGATGGGCTGAGAGGTGATCACCACCACACCCGAGCACCCCTTCTACGCGAGGGGCAGGGGCTTCGTGCCGGCGGGCGAGCTGGCGAAGGGGATGCACATCCTCGAGGCGGACGGGAGCTACGGGGAGGTCGAGGGCTTCACTCTGGAGCGCCATACCGAGAGGATGTACAAACCTCACCGTCGACGGGGTGCACACCTTCTTCGTCGGCGAGCGGCAGCTGCTCGTGCACAACATGTGCTCCGTTATGCGGACGCAATGGGGATGGCGAGGCCAGCCATCCTGGAACCAAGCGGTCAACGTGGTCGCCGAGGGCGGGACGATAGAGGATATCGGGGGCAAAATCCCGACGGAACAAGAAGCACGAGCCCTGATCCAGGATGCGGGCGGAGAATTTGTCAGGATGGAAGAGCCACATCCTGCACCCAACCCGCACGGGTATTAGCATATCAACTACTACACCGCATCCGGTGCCAAGGGTACAATACAAATCCAAGCACCGTGAATAAGCCTTGAAGGGCTAACCATAGCAGGAGCAGACTAAAGGTAAGTCTGCTCCTACATCAACCATATGAGGTCTTGAGTAAGACACATGCGCGAAGCGCTATGTTGTGAGGAAGGACGCCAGTTATGAGCTCACTTGAGGAGTTCCAGCAAAAGACGATCGTGATCCAAGGCGAGAGAGCAGACATTCTAAGGCAGGCCTACATAGATCGATTCGTTGATACCGAATCCGAGCTATATAAGACACGCATAGCGGTGCGAAGGCCTTTCAGAGATGGGCTGTTCTATACTGGATATCTCTGGGAGTGCCTAAAACATTCCGAGCGAATTGCTGAAGACCAAATCAATGATGATAGGCTACTCGACAAGATTGTTTATGTCTTTTGGGATTTGCACAGTTCCGAGAAGATATGGATCAAAGACTACTGGAAATTTCCAAAGGATGCTGTTTTGCAACTGAAGTATCGCGACGTACTGCAAGGGAGTCAGTATCTACCGGAAGATATCTACATATTCGATGATAGTATGGAGTGGAGCCTGATTTTTACTCACGAGACTGACCTTGATAATGTCCGGTTCTATTTTAGGGCGATACCATAGCTGGCGTATTTACGTAAGGCCAAGTCGTGCGAGGCTTACTTTCGGGAGAATCGTATCAGTGGCCATAGAGCGCGGCATACTCTGCCCGGCATGCGGCTACGAGTTGGGCTTCGAGTCATGGCGGGGCCGGTCTGCCTCGCAGAGGTTCTGCCCGTGCTGCAGCATCCACTTCGGTTACCACGACGT
>CADDYR010000099.1 GCA_902810765.1 Chloroflexota bacterium | reverse complement strand
TCGCCACCACCTCGCTGTCGCCGAGCCTGACGCCGTTGACCTCGACGATCGTGTCCTCCTCGTGGAACTCCCTGCTCACCAGCTTGAACGGCTTGGTGACCGGCACCAGGCTCTCCACACCGGGCATAGACTCCACAGCACCTGCGATCATCCTGACATCCCCTCCGTGACCTATCACCCCGATGATCGTGCGTTCGAGACCGCGCGACACGTGGGCGGTAAGGCCGACTTCCTGCACCCTGTCCACCACCGAGGCTATCTGGTCCTCGCTGGCATCGCTGCGCATCACGATTACCACGCCCGTCCTCCTACGTGCTCTGCGTTCCGGCGAGCGCCCGCGGCTCCGAGCGAGCGGACGTACTCCTCCACCGCCCGAAGCCTCTCGTCCCGACCTGTCCTGTCTATCAGGTCGAGCAGCGCGCTCGCGAACACCACTCCGTCGGCGAGCTCCGCGACCTGGCGCACGTGCTCCGGACGCGATACGCCGAATCCCACGGCGAGCGGCAGGGACGAGTGCCGCCTCACCCTGCCAAGGAACTCGCGCAGGCCCTCCGCGAGGGACTCGCGCGCTCCCGTCACGCCCGTCAGCGAGACGCAGTACAGGAAGCCGCTCGCAACCCGCGCCGCCCGCTCGATCCGGGCGTCGGTGCTCGTGGGCGCGATCAGGAAGATCAGGTCCATCCCCCTCGCGCTCGCCGCGCCACGCACCTCCTCCGCCTCGTCGGGCGGGAGGTCGGGCAGGATGAGCCCGTCCACTCCCGCGGCCGCCGCGTCCTCGCAGAACCGCTCGACCCCGTAATGATACACGGGATTGAAGTAGCCCATCAGCACGAGCGGCACGTCGCTGCGCTCGCGGATGTGCGCCGCCGCCTCGAGGCATTTCCTGAGCGTGGTGCCGTTCGCGAGCGACACCGTCGCGGCGTGCTGGATGGTCGGCCCGTCCGCAATGGGGTCCGAGAAGGGCATCCCCAGCTCGATCACGTCCGCCCCCGCTTCCCGCAGACACGGTGCCAGCTCCTCCTCGGCGCCGGGCTCCGGGTACCCGGCCATGACGTAAGGGGCCAGGGCCACGCGGTTCTCCAGTCTCGCGCGTTCGAACGCCTCGCCGATCCGGCTCACGGCTGCACCTCCTCGCGGCCGACGATCGTGCCCAGGTCCTTGTCACCCCTGCCCGACAGGTTCACGAGCACCACCTGGTCCCGCGACATCTCTCTCGCGGTCTTCACGGCCTGGGCGACCGCGTGCGCCGACTCGAGCGCGGGGATGATCCCCTCGGTCCGGCACAGCAGGTCGAACGCCTCCAGTGCCTCCCGATCCGAGATCGCCGTGTACTCCGCACGCCCCGTCTCCTTCAGGTACGAGTGCTCGGGGCCGACCCCGGGGTAGTCCAGCCCGGCGCTGACGCTGTGCGTGCCGAGCACCTGGCCGTCCTCGTCCTGCAGCAGGTAGAGTGACGCGCCGTGGAGGACTCCGACGCTGCCCGCGACGAGCGAGGCCGCGTGCTCGCCGGGCCGAAGCGCCCTCCCACCTGCCTCGGCGCCGACGAGCCTTACCGACTCGTCGCGCACGAACGGGTGGAAGATGCCGATCGCGTTGCTTCCGCCTCCCACGCACGCCACGACCACGTCCGGCAGCCTGCCCTCGCGCTCGAGCACCTGCCGCCGGGCCTCGCGGCCTATGACCGACTGGAAGTCGCGCACCATCGTCGGGTACGGATGAGGCCCTATCACCGAGCCGATCAGGTAGAACGTCGTGCGGACATTCGTCACCCAGTCGCGGATGGCCTCGTTGATCGCGTCCTTGAGCGTGCGGCTCCCGGAGGTCACCGGCCGCACCTCCGCCCCCAGGAGCTTCATCCGGAACACGTTCAGCCTCTGTCGCTCGATGTCCTCCGAGCCCATATACACCACGCACTCGAGCCCGAGCTTCGCGCACACGGTCGCGGTGGCCACTCCGTGCTGGCCCGCGCCGGTCTCCGCGATGATGCGTCGCTTGCCCATCCGGGCCGCGAGCAGGCCCTGGCCGAGCGCGTTGTTGATCTTGTGCGCCCCGGTGTGCGCCAGGTCCTCACGCTTGAGGTATATCTTCGCGCCGCCCGCGTGCTCCGTCAGCCGGTCCGCGTAGTATAGGGGCGTCGGCCGCCCCACGTACTCGGCGCAGCTGCGCTCGAGCTCCGCGACGAACTCGGGGTCGTGTTTGTAGCGCTCGTACGCTTCGGCCAGCTCGTCGAGCGCCGGGATGAGCGTCTCGGGTACGTACCTGCCGCCGAACCGGCCGAACTTCCCGCGCTCGTCGGCCTCCCATTGAAGGTCCCGAAAGCGCTCCTGCTGAATCATCTGCTGACCTCCCTCACGGCGCGGACGAAGGCCCGTATCTTCTCCGGGTCCTTCTCCCCGTCCGTCTCGATCCCGCTGCTCACGTCCACCGCCCTGGGCCTCACGGCCGCGATGGCCTCCGCGACGTTCCCGGCGCTCAGCCCGCCGGCGAGCATCACTGGGTACCTCCGGCTTGCCCCGATCGCGAGACTCCAATCGAAGGTCGCGCCGGTCCCGCCCGGCACCGAGGCTCTGTAGGTATCGAGCAGCACCATCTCGCAGACCTCGGCGTACTGCTCTATCTCCGCGATCGGGTCCTCCCCGGGCCGCACGTGCACCGCCTTGATCACCGGCAGCCCTATGGCCCTCGCGACCCCGGGCGGCTCGTGTCCCGAGAGCTGGACCACGTCCATTCCCGCGTGCCGGGCGACGCGCTCGGCCTCCTCGGGATCGGGGTCCACGAACACGCCGACGTAGCGGGCGCGCCCGCGCCCGAGCGCGCGAGTGATCTCGCGCACGGCATCGGGCTCGATCCGCCTGCGGACGTTCGCGAACACGAAGCCCAGGTAGTCCGCGCCCGCCTCGGTTCCTGCCATCGCGGCCTCCAGCGTGCGCATGCCGCACAGCTTCACCTCGGTCATACGCCCACCAGCTCCCGCAGCTTCGCGGCCGGGTCACCGGAGCGGACGAGCGATTCCCCGACCAGCACCGCGGCCACCCCCAGGGCCTTCAGCGACTGCACCTGCTCGCGCGTGCGGATGCCGCTCTCGCTCACGAGCAGGTGCTCGTCGGGCACCAGGGGCGCGAGCCTGCGCGTCACCTCGAGGTCCGTGTGGAACGTCGCGAGGTCGCGGTTGTTCACGCCTATGATGGGCGCGCCACAGTCGAGGGCGGTCTCCAGCTCTGCCTCGTCGTGGACCTCGACGAGCGCCTCCATTCGGAGCTCTCGAGTGTACTCGAGCAGGTCAGCGAGGTAGTCCTTGTCGAGCGCGCGCACGATCAGCAGCACCACGTCCGCCCCGTGCGCCCTCGCCTCCATCACCTGGTACTCGTTGATCACGAAGTCCTTGCGGAGCACGGGCACGTCCACCTCGCGACGGACGGCTGCCAGGTCCTCGAGCGTGCCGCCGAAGTAGCGCTCGTCCGTGAGCACGCTGATCGCGGCAGCACCGTTCGCGGCGTAGATTCCCGCGAGCCTCGCCGGGTCCAGGTGGGTGTCCAGCTCGCCCGCGGAGGGCGAGCGCCGCTTCACCTCCGCGATCACCGCCACCTCAGGGCCGGAGAGGGCCCGGGAGAGCGACCTGGGCGGCTCCCGGGCCTCGGCCAGCTCCCGCAGCCTGCCCAGGGGGACTTCGCGCATCCGCCGCTCGAGCTCCTGGCGCTTGTGCTCGAGTATCTCGTCCAGGATCAAGGCAAGGCTCCTATCGGCTCAGCGACTCACGCCGGAGGAAGTCGTAGTTGAGGCCCATCGCGTCGCGGACCATCCGCACCGTCTGGAGCCCCTCCTCGCGCGCTCGCTCGCTGCCCTCGATCAGGATGCGCTCGACCAGCTCGGGCTGCCGCTCGTACTCAGCCCGGCGCTGGCGGATCGGCTCTAGGAACTCGTTGATCGCCCGCGCGAGCTTGCGCTTCACCTCGACGTCGCCGACCCGGCCCTCCCGGTAGCGGGTCTTCAGGTCCTCGACCTCCTCCTTGTTCGCGTTGAAGGCGTCGTGGTAGATGAAGACGGGGTTGCCCTCGACGTGCCCCGGATCGGTCGGGTGGATGCGGGTCGGGTCGGTGTACATGCTCATTACTTTCTTCTCGACCGTCCTCGGGTCGTCGTCGAGGTAGATGGCGTTGTCGAGGCTCTTGCTCATCTTGTTCTTGCCGTCGAGCCCGACGAGCACGGGCACCTCGCCGACGAGGGTGTCGGGCTCGGGCAGGGTCTCTCCGAACAGGTCATTGAAGCGCCTGACTATCTCGCGAGTGACCTCCAGGTGCGACGCCTGGTCGCGGCCGACGGGCACGACGTTCGCCCGCACGAGCTCGATGTCCGCCGCCTGAAGCACCGGGTAGCCTAGCAGGCCGTAAGAGGCAGCGTCTATGTGCAGCGTCTGCATCTGCTCCTTCAGGGTCGGCACGCGCTGCAGCCTCGGCACGGTGACGAGCATCGAGAAGATCAGGTGCAGCTCCGCGACCTCCGGCACGAGCGACTGCAGGTAGATCGTTGCGACGCTCGGGTCTATGCCCACCGAGAGGTATCCGAGCACGAGGCCGCGGACGTTCTCGTTGAGCTCGCTCAGGCCGCCGAGCTTCGTCGTGAGCATGTGGTAGTCGGCGACGAATATGAACGACTCGTACTCGTGTTGCAGCCTCACTCGGTTCTCGAGGCTGCCGACGTAGTGCCCCAGGTGCAGCCTGCCAGTCGGGCGGTCGCCCGTGAGCAGTCTCAGCTTCTTCTCCGCCAAGAGCCATTACCTCCCGTTTGGTTCCTGTTCGTTGCTCGCTCGCACGTACTCCTCGAGCGTGCGGCGCGCGCTGCCCTCGTCGAGCACGTCGCGGGCCAGCCCGACGCCCTGGGCGAAGTCCTCGGCGAGGTCGGCGGCGACGAGGCCCGCCGCGGCGTTGAGCAGCGTGACGTCCCGCGCCGGGCCGGGCTTCCCTTCCAGCACGCCGAGCGTGATCTCCGCGTTGCTCCGGGCGTCCCCGCCCCGGAGCGCCGAGGCAGGAGCGCCGCACAGCCCGTACTCCTCGGGCTCCACCTCGTACTTCCGGATCCGGCCGTCCCGAAGCTCGAACACTCGCGAGGCCCCGCTGAGCGTGAGCTCGTCGAGCCCATCGCTGCCGTGCACGACGAGCGCGTGCACCGAGCCGAGCTCGCGCAGCACGTGGATCATCTTCTCGGCGAGCTCTGGCGAGGGCGCGCCCACGACCTGTCGTGTGGCCCGCGCCGGGTTGGTCAGGGGGCCGAGTATGTTGAACACGGTGCGCACCCGCATCTCGCGTCGTGGCCCGGCGGCGTACTTCATCGCGGGGTGGAAGAGCGGCGCGAACATGAAGCCGAAGCCCGAGCGCTCGATCGTCCGCTCCACTCCCGCCGCGTCGAGCTGTATGTCCGCCCCCAGGGCCTCGAGCACGTCGGCCGAGCCGCATCGGCTGCTCGCGGCGCGGTTGCCGTGCTTCGCCACCTTTGCTCCCGCCGCCGCCACGACGAACGCGGCGGTAGTGCTGATGTTGAACGTGCCGGCACGATCGCCGCCCGTGCCTACCACGTCGAGCACGGAGTCCCCGGCGCTCACGCGGATCGCGTGGTCCCGCATCACGGCGGCGAAGCCCGCGAGCTCGTCCACCGTCTCGCCCCTGAGGTGCAGGCCCATCATGAGCGCTCCGAACTGCGCCCCCGTGACCTCGCCGGTCATTATCAGCTCCATCACACCGGCGGCCTCGTCACGTGTGAGCGCCCGCCCTGAGGACAGCTTCGCGAGCGCGGCGTATATCAGCTCGTCGCCCTCCGCAGGCATCTACCTCACCCCCGTTCCGGTCGGGACCGGCGCTCGGGAGCTCTCCAGGAAGTTCGCGAGCACCCGCATCCCGTGCTCGGTCATGATGCTCTCCGGGTGGAACTGCACCCCCTCGACCGGGTGCTCGCGGTGCCTCAGGCCCATCACGAGCCCCGTCGAGGTCTGCGCGGTGATCTCGAGCGACCCGGGCACGCTGTCGCGCTCGACCACGAGCGAGTGATACCTCACCGCCTCGAAGGGGGAGGGCAGGTCGCGGAACACGCCCCGGCCGTTGTGGTACACGAGGCTCGTCTTGCCATGGAGCAGCTCCCCCGCGTGGCCGACCCTGCCGCCGTACACCTCGCCAATGCACTGCAGCCCGAGGCAGACGCCCAGGACGGGCGTGCGGGGGCCGAGCTCTCGGACCACCTCGCGCGAGATGCCCGCCTCGTCGGGCCTGCCGGGGCCGGGGGAGATCACGATGCGCTCGGGCGCGAGCGCGCGCACCTCCCCCACCGTCACCTCGTCGTTGCGTACGACCTCGACGCGCTGCCCCAGCTCCGAAAGGAACTGGTACAGGTTGTAGGTGAAGCTGTCGTAGTTATCTATCAGCAGCAGCATATCGCCTCGCCTCCCTGAACCCCTCCGCCACATCTATGGCGCGCAGCAGCGCGCGGGCCTTGTTGAGCGACTCATGGTACTCGTTCTCGGGCACGCTGTCGGCGACGACCCCTCCCCCGGCCTGGACGTGCGCCACTCCGTCTTGCATCACGAGGGTGCGGATGGTGATCGCGGTGTCGAGGTTGCCGTCGTGCCCGAAGTAGCCCACCGCGCCCGCGTACGGTCCCCGCCGGTCGGGCTCGACCTCCGCGAGGATCTGCATCGCGCGTATCTTCGGGGCTCCTGAGACGGTGCCCGCGGGGAAGCACGCCCTGAGCGCGTCCACGGGCCGCACGTCCTCCCGAAGCTCCCCGGTGACCTGCGAGACCAGGTGCATCACGTGGGAGTATCGCTCCACGTCCATGAGCTGCGTGACCCGGACTGTGCCCGGCTTCGACACCCTGCCTACGTCGTTGCGCCCTAGGTCCACGAGCATCACGTGCTCGGCGCGCTCTTTCGGGTCCGAGCGCAGCTCCTCCTCGAGCCGGCGGTCCTCCTCGGGGGTCCGGCCCCTCGGCCGCGTGCCCGCGATCGGGTGGGTCGCGACGACCCCATCCTGCACGCGCACCAGCATCTCCGGGCTCGCGCCCACGATCGACAGGTCCCCCAGCTCGAGGAAGTACATGTAGGGAGACGGGTTGATCGTACGGAGCGCGCGGTACACGTCGAACGGTGGAGCGTAGGTCGTGCGGCTCAGCCTCTGGGAAGGCACGGCCTGGATGATGTCTCCGGCGTGGATGTGGCGCTTCACCCGCTCGACGGCTCGGCAGTACTCCTCCCGGCTCAGGTTGCTGTGGACCTCGCTCGCGACCTCGATTGGAAGGGTATCCGCGGGCGGGTCGGGCAGCGGCCTCGCGAGCTTCGCCACCAGCTCCTCGATCCGGCTCACCGCCTGATCGTAGGCGGCGTCGGGGTCGCCGTCCACGCGGGCGTGTGAGAGGGCGAGCGCCCGGTGGCGTATGTGGTCGAACACGAGGAGCGTGTCCACGAACAGGAGCACGCAGTCCGGCAGGCCGAGGGGGTCGTTGGGCGGCTCGGGCAGGCGCTCCCACAGCCGCGCGCACTCGTATCCCAGGTAGCCCACTGCCCCTCCGAGGAACCTGGGGAGCTCGGAGGGCTTGCCTAGTACCGGGCGGCCGAGCTCGCGCGTGACGAGGTCAAGGGGGTCGGGAGACTCGATGGCCTCGCTCGAGCCGTCCGAGCGCTCGAGGACGCCGCGGCCGCCGTGGAAGGTGGCCACGGCGTGCGGCCTCGTGCCCAGGAAGCTGTAGCGGGCGAGCCTCTCCCCGCCCTCGACGCTCTCGAGGAGGAAGCCGTGCTCCCCCTCGGCGATCTTCAGGTAGGCGGAGACGGGCGTCTCGAGGTCCGCGAGGAGCTCGCGGTACACCGGGACGACCGAGCCCGGTCTTGCTATTCGTCTGAAAGTATCGAGGTCCGGAGTGTACATCGCTTTAAGACCAAAATCCCTTCGTCAGCCTGTACCCAGTACGGATACAGGGGACGAAGGGTACTCCGCGGTGCCACCCCAGTTAGGTCCGTGTGACGGACCTCGCTCAGCGAGGTACGGGAGAGGATCTCTCCGATACCTTTCCCCTTGTAACGGCGGGGACCCCGGTGAAGCCTACTCGCGGGAGAGCTTTCGGTCCACGACTCGCAGGTCCATTCAGCGTTCGCGCTGGCACCGGCTCGCACCTCACCCGGCTCTCTGAGCCCCGCTTGAGCGCCTACTAGTCCTGGTCGGCGTCTTTCGGGTTATGTTCCCTGTGCCCAGAGTATAGCAGCCCACCCCCGCCCGGTCAAGTGTCCCGCCGAGTGCAGAACCGGAGGGATGCTATCATGCCGCACGGGGGCACAGAGGCGCTGCCTCGTGCTCATCGAAACGCTCGACCAGGGTAAACCAGCTACATCGTGTCGCCTTTGGGGGAAGCGCCTCTGGAGCGGTCGGGGTAACAGCCATGGCCACCGTACAGAGCCCGTGGGAACAACGCGTCGTACTGCGCAACATAGATTGGGAGACGTACGAGCGTCTGCTCGACAGGCGCGAGGGAGACGCCGTGCCGCGTTACACCTATGACAGGGGAGTGCTGGAGATAGTGAGCCCGCTCTTGCCGGAGCACGGAAGATACGGTCACGACATCGCGCTCCTGGTGGACGTGCAGAGCGCAAGGGAGGAGCTGGGCAGTGTCGCGTGGCTGCGCCGGGTGCGCGACTGGGCTCGCAGCTGTAGCTGACGGCCAGGCGACCGACCTTGACTACGGGCCGGGCATCTGATATCTATAACTACTGGCACCGGGGTGTAGCTCAGTTTGGCTAGAGCGCGCGCTTTGGGGGCGTGAGGTCGGAGGTTCGAGTCCTCTCACCCCGACCTCGGTGGAACGATCCTGCGGGTGTGGTGAAGCGGTATCATAGGTGCCTTCCAAGCACTTGGCACGGGTTCGACTCCCGTCACCCGCTCCGGCACAACACGGCCCGAAGCGCTTCGGGCCGTGTTTCTCATTGTTCCGAGCCCGGCCTGAACACCTCCACGCCGTCATCCTGAGCCCCTTCGCTTGAGAGCCGGCCCTGAGCGAAAGGGTGAAATCCGCGAAGGACCTGCTCCGGGACTACAGATTTTCTTCGGCCCTTCGGGCCTCAGAATGACAGGGTGGACGTGGCCTCGGAATGAATGGTGGGCGGCCCCGGAACTCCTAGCTACCAATTGTTGATTGACTGGATGCCGTATCACAGCGCACGAAGCCTCGGCCACTCGATCTCCACCCCGAGCCCGCCCGCGAGCAGGCCCTGGAAGTCCTCGAGATGTCGAGGGTCGTTGCGCACCTGGCGGGGCACGAGCCCGCGCTCGAGGCAGTGCGCCGCGAGCGCCCCGGCGACCTCCCCCACGTTCCACTCGACGGGGTGCAGCCTGTAACACCCGTTCGTCACGTGCGTCGTTCCGATGTTCTTGCATGCGGGCAGGAGGTTATCCACGCGCACCGGCATGAGCGCGCCCAGGGGCAGCTGGAACGGCCAGCTGCCGATGTCCACGTAGCTGCGCCCCGCGGTGCTCGGGTGCAGGTCTATCCGGTAGCTCCCGACGCCCACGCTGTCCGTGAACCTCTCCGCGCCCTTGAGCTTCCCCCTGGCCTCCACCCCGACGTGCTGCTCGAGCACGGTGAGCTCGGCTCGGATCCGCATGCTCTCGCGTACGTACACCTGCTTCGCGAGCCCGTCGCTCGTGCCCACGACGTCCCCCCGCAGCCTCAGATCCCTGTAGCCGTATCCGCCGTCCGGCCGCGGGGCCTCCGTCTGCATCCAGTACAGGAAGGACAGGCTCAGCTGCCTCGCGCGCCTCAGGTTCTCGAGCCTCTCCCCCTCCGGCACGCCCACGAGCGGGCCGAGCCAGTAGTCGGTATGCGGCCAGTTCACGAGCGTCACGTCGCTCGGGACCGCCTCCTCCTCGAAGTGCTTGCGGTACAGGATGCGCCTGTAGTGCCACAGGTCCGATGCGCTCTCGCGGTCGGTGGGGCCGTCGAAGATCGGGCGATCCACGCGCTCGAGCGTCACGGGATTGGGATACGACCAGCTGAGCTGCCGGTCGGGCCAGAAGGCGGCGCGGTACTCCCACCAGAAGTCGTAATCCTCGGGCCGCTCGATCGTGTGGTCCTCGTCGGGCAGGTAGTCGAGCGCGAAGCACCAGGTTACCGCCTGCTGATCCAGCGGATCGGGCTCTCCGGGCAGCGCGTGGGGCTCGCCCGTCTGGGACTGACTCTCCGCTCCGACGACGTGCTCCACTCCTCCCAGCTCCAGCAGGTCGCCGAGCTCCGTCGCGTCGAGCACGTAGGGCGCGCTCACTACGACCTCGTCGCCCTCCTCGTCCCGCAGCGCGACGGCGCGCACCCTGTCGCCGTCCGTCTCCACCGACACTGGCCCGTGGCGCAACAGCACCTCGATCCGTCCGGCGGACCTGTGCGGCGCGAGCATCTCCTCGATCGCTGCCAGGGCTGCCCTAGGCTCGTGGCACAGCCTGCTCACGCCTCCCTGCCCTGGGTTCAGGCGGGGGGTTGAGCGCGCCGCAGCGGTCAGTGGGTAGCATCGGCGGTAGTATTCGCGGATGCCCTCGCGCAGCCTGCGGTAGCTCGCGGTGCAGCCGAAGCTCTCTATCCACGGGTGCTCGTCCGGGGGCACCGCCTGGCTCGTGAGCTGGCCGCCCGGCCAGTCGGTCTCCTCGGTAAGGATCACTCGCCTGCCGAGCCCTGCGGCCGCCAGCGCCGCGGCCACGCCTCCGAGCCCTCCGCCCACCACCAGCACGTCCGTCCGCAGCTCCCTCACCTCTTGATCCTCCCTCTCGGTTGCGTCTCACATGGTATCCTGCCGACCATTTGCGGTCTGTCATTCTGAGGCCGCAGGCCGAAGAATCCGTACAGACCCTTTCGTCCGTCATCCTTGCAGATCCTTCGCCTTCGGCTCAGGATGACGATGGTAGGCGGCAGCTCAGGATGACAATGGCAGGTGGCATCACGGTGACGACGCTTGGTGGCTCAGGGCGACCATAGATCGTGTTCACTCGGCTCTATCCTGCATTTCCCTTACTCCGCAGGGACTTAGGGTGATGTATGTGTTCACCCTGTACTGTTATGAAGCCACGGTACACGATATCTCCCCACCCATATGGAGACCTGCAAGGGAAACGCAGGCGACGACCCTTGTACCCCGACGGGAGGGCATGGTAAGCTTCTCTTGGCGCCCCGTAGGGACCGCCACCAGCGTCGTGAACGTTTTTGAACCAACAGTCACCCATTGGGAGCTGATCTCATCGGGGGGAGCGTAGACGCGAGGGGGCCTTCGGGCCCCGACTAGCGCAATGCAGAACTTCGAGGTAGGCGCCCACCTGCCTTCGCAGGTTCAGAAATCCCCGGCGCTGGAAGGCTCTGCGGGGTATCCTTTTATCCTGGAGACCTCCTGTTGGTCATCACCCTGTCCGGCGACGACATCTCCAGACTGAACGCTCGCCTCGATCAGCTCACAGGCGAGCTCGTCCCCGGAGAGCTGGCGACCTTCAACCTCCTCGAGCTCGACGGCTCCGAGCTCACCCTTGAGATCCTGCGCTCCGCCGCCGACGCGATCCCATTCATGGGGGACAGGCGAGTGGTGATCGTGCGGGGGCTACTGGGTCGCTTCTCCGACAGGGGGGAGGACGGCTCCTCGAAGCGGGACTCCGCCGCGTCGGGCTTCCTGAAGGATCTGAGGGAGTACCTGCCGAAGGTGCCGGACTCCACGGTGCTGATCTTCCTCGAGAGGCGCAGGCTCGGATCGGGCGCGGCCGCGAACGCGCTCAGGTCCGCGGGCGCTCACGAGGAGTTCCTGCTTCCGACCGCCGACAACCTGCCGGGGTACATCGCGAGGACGGTGCAGGAGCGGGGCGCGAGGATCGAGAGGCAGGCCGCCGCGCTGCTCGCGCAGGGAGTCTCCGACAACCCGCAGCGCGTCCACTCCGAGCTCGACAAGCTGCTAGCGTACAAGGCCGAGGAGCGGGTGATCACCGCGGAGGACGTGAAGGCGCTCGTGGACATGCCGCTCGACGTCGCGGTGTGGGACCTGACGGACGCGCTGTTCGCGCGCGACTCCAGATCGGCGCTGAGGGCGCTGCGGTCGCTCCTCGAGGGGGGCCAGCCGCCCCAGCAGGTGATGGGCGCGATCGCGTCTCAGATCCGCAACCTGGTGATCGCCGACGCCAGCCGCGGCCTGAACCCGAACGCACTGGCCGAGCGCACGGGAATGAGGCCGTACGCGGCGCGGAAGGCGCTCGCGTCGGTCCGCAACTTCCGCCCCGGCGAGCCCCAGCGCCTGCTCACCGCGCTCACTGAGGTGGACCTGGAGTACAAGACGGGCAGGAAGGAGCTGGATACGGCGCTCGAGCTCTTCGTGCTCAAGGCTTGCGCCCGCACGCTGTAGGCGCAGTAGGGGATGCCGTGTCCCCGTCGGGTCGTGCTCCCGGATGCCCTTGGATCCCGGCAACCGCTAACACCCTTCCGCGCGCTCGTGAGCTCCGCCGGTCCGATCCGCGCAGCGTCTGTCCTCCGCCTTGTTCAGGGCTGCGAGCGCGAGCGAGAGCGCGAGTGCGAAGAGCAGTGGTAGCGTAGCTGCGAGGAAGGCGTCGCTGTAAGCGGGAGCGGCTCCCATCTGCAGCGGGTTGACCGCCCTCGCCACTCCCTCGCGCGCCGTCAGCACCGTCGTCAGCAGCGCCGTGCCGGAGCCCGCGCCCAGATAGAAGCTCATCTCGGTGAGGCTCATCGCGGTGGCGATCAGACTGCCCCTCACCACCAGCGACACCTCTGCTCCGATTGGCGAGCCGAGAAGGGCGAGTCCCGCCGATTGTATCGCGTACAGAGTGGCCACGGTGGTGAGGGACACGCCGCCCGTGATCGAGAGGAGCACGGCGCTGGCGAGCATCGCCAGAATCCCGGTCGTAATAGGCAGGTGCCCTCCCACCCGATCGACCAGACGGCCGACCAGGGGACCTAGCGGTAGCCCGACCAGGGAGCCAGGGAGCAGCGCGAGCCCGACCTGTGCGGCTGAGGCGCCTCCCGCACGCACGAGCGCCAGCGGCACGCCGACGGACACGGCGGTATCGCCAGCGGCTATGGTGAAGGCGATGCCGAGAAGCAGGGTGTATCGGTGGTTTCCGAGCAGCTCTCGAGGTACAAAAGGGGCATCGGACAGCCGTTGTCTGAGCACGAGCAGGCCCGTGGCGACGGCCGAGACGGCAGCTGGAGCCAACACGCGCGGCGCCAGCCATGCACCGTGCGAGGCTTCCGTCATCGCGAGCAGCGCACCCCCGACGGAGAGCCCCAGCAGCAGGCCGCCCAGGAGG
>CADDYR010000098.1 GCA_902810765.1 Chloroflexota bacterium | reverse complement strand
CTCGTGCGCCTCTCGCCCACCTCGCGCACGATGCGCGAGGGCTCCACCGCGATCACGCCAGCGGAGCAGTCCTCGGCGAGGCGCCGGGCGAGCCTGCCCGTGCCCGCGCCCACGTCCACGACCACCTCTCCCGGGCGCGGCGACAGCACCTCGAGCAGGAGGCCGAGCTCGGCCCTCTCGACGAACGCCCCCAGCGGCTCGTCGTACCAGGCGTCGTACTCCGCGCCCATCCCGGCGAACGGATTCGTCGTCCGAGCCCTCTGCACCACTCCTCCCTGCGATGCCAGCAGTATACCAGCCGGGCTACCGACAATGAACTCGTGCTATAATGTGGTCACGAATGTGGCTGCATTAGGGGGCCAGTACAATGCAATCGGTCGGGGTTAGAGAGCTAAAGACGCACACGACTGAGATCTTGCGACGCGTCCGCGAGAATAGTGAGCCAGTCGAGGTAACGTATCGAGGCGAGGTCGTGGCGAGGATAGTGCCGGCTAGACGACCCAAAGTCAGTCCTGCCGAGGCGAGGGCGATCATGGCGGACCTAGAGCAGCTGGCTGCCGAGATAGATCGCTCCTGGATCGGCAGCGACTCGGCGAGCGACGCGGTGCGCGAGGGCCGCCGCGAGCTGTGAAGGTAGTAGATGCCAGCGTCTGGGTCAGCGTGCTCGTGACGCGAGACGCTCATCACGGAGTTAGCAGCCAGTGGCTGAGGCAGCAACTTGAAGATGGCGAGCTTCTGGTGGTCCCGGCCATGGCTATCATTGAGATAGCCGGGGCCGTCGCGCGACGAACGGGGGACCCGGGGCTCGGGCGCCGAGCAGTTGACCGCGTCCGGAATATGCCTATCCTCAGGATAGCTCGACTGGATGAACGATCCATCTTGCTTGCTGCGGATCTGGCCGCGGACCTGCGGATGCGCGGAGCCGATGCGGTATATGTCGCTATCGCACACGAGTTTGATGTTCAGCTCGTCACTCTGGACCGAGAGCAATCCGAACGGGCTGCCACCGTGGTCACGGTTCAGCCGCTGTGATCACCTGCGGGCGAGCAGGCGCTCCATGAAGCGGTCGTAGGGGAGGCTGAGACCCTGCTCGAGGATGGGGTCGTGCTCACCCGTTGCCCGGAGCGTCTCTTCCCTCCAGGATCGCAGCCTCCCGAGCATCTCCTCCAGCTTTCCGGGCATCTCCGTGCTGAGGTCGCGCGTCTCGCCGGGATCGCCGAGCAGGTCGAACAGCAGAGGGCGCGGGTCGCGCGGGCGGCCGTAGAAGTCGGGGATGGGCTGCCCCCGGGCGTCCTCGGTTATCGGTAGGATCACCTTCCATTCGGGCGTGCGCAGCGCGAGCGAAGCCTGCCTCGTGGACTCCGCGGACACGACGAACGGCCTCACCGGAGCTGATTCGCCGCGTAGCAGCGGCACCAGGCTCGTGCCCGTGAGCCGGTACGGTGGCTTCGGAAGCCCCAGGAGGTCGCCGAGGGTGGGCAGCAGGTCCTCGGTGGAGACGAGCGCCCCGACCCGGCGCGGCGGGAAGCCCGGCAGGCGCATCATCAGCGCCACGCGCGTGTTCGCGTCGTACAGGCCGTGGTGGTCGAAGTAGAAGCCGCCCTCGCCGAAGCACTCGCCGTGGTCCGACACCAGCACCAGGATCGTGCGCTCCCACTCGCCAGCTTCCCTGAGCCCCTCGATCACCCGGCCGATCTGCTCGTCCACCTGGCTGATCTCGCCGTCGTACTGCGCCACGACGTAGGCGTAGTCGTCCGGGTGCCGCAGCTTCATGTCGCCGAGGAACGCCTCGTAGTACTGGGGGCGGATGGCGATCACGTCGCGCAGGTCCACCGGACCGCTTCCCGGCTCGTAGTGCAGCGTGTCGTAGGGCGGTCGCGGGCCGTAGGGCGTGTGCGGGTCCCAGTAGTGGACGAACAGGAAGAGTGGCCTTCCTGTGTAAGCCTGGATGAAGTCGAGCGCGCGGTCGGACAGCTCGCGGCTCTGGTCGCCGAACGGCCTGTACAGGAAGCCGGAGTAGTGGTCGAAGCCGCGCGCGAACCAGGTGCCCCGCCCGCTGCCCTGCACCACCAGGTTGTCTATCCCCGCGGTGACGTACCCGCGCTCCCGCGCGAGCGACGGCATGGTGCGCACGCTTTCGGCGAGCCTCCTGCGACCGATGTGGGACACCACCCCCGTGCGATACGGGTGCAGCCCCGTGAGCAGCGTCGTGAAGGAGGGCATGGTGGGGATCGCAGTGGCGATCGCCGTGTCGAACACGACGCTCTCGGCCGCGAGCGCATCCAAGTTCGGCGAGGTCGGCCGTGCGTAGCCATAGCAGCCCAGGTGGTCGGCGCGCAGGGTGTCCACGGCCAGCACGACCACGTTCGGCAGCCTGCTCGAGTCCGTCACGATGCCGGGTGCGCCCCTTTCGTAGGCCTCTTCACGCCGAGCTCCGAGCGTCGAAGGTGATGCGCCTGCCCTCGCGGGCCGACTGGTAGGCGCCGAGGATCATCTCGACGCACACCCTGCCGTCCTCCGTCGTCGCCAGGGGAGGGCCGTCTCCCTTGAGGTAGTCCACGAGCGATCTCGGCACCGCCCGGATGCGCGCGCCGTGGGGAGTGTCCGCCAGGAAATCGAAGCGCTCCCAGTCGTCGGCCCCGGCGCGATAGAGCTTGAGCGCGACCGCGCCTTCCGGCCTGGGGAGCGCGGAGGAGGGGGCGTCGCCGTAGTTCTGGACGATCACGCCGCGGTCGCCGTAGACCTCGGTCGTGGCCTCCGCCGCGAGCATCGTGGAGCTGTTCAGCAGCACCCCCATCTCGCCCCGCGAGAACCTGAACACCGCCACACCGTTGTCGTCCGGGGCCACGCTCGTCACGACGTTGTCTATCTCCGCGATCACGCTCCTCGGCCTCCCAAGCATCCAGTAGAACCAGTCGGCGGCGTGCGAGGCGTCGTCCATGAACATGCCCATGTTCTGCACCGGATCTATGTGCCAGTTGCCGGGACGGGCGAAGTCGGGGTTCAGGAGCGCCCCGATCGCGTGCCTGCGCCGCACGACCGCCACGTTGCCGACCGCTCCCTGATCCACCAGCTCCTTCATCTTCCGGTTCACAGGGTCGGCGCGCATCTGGTAGCACATGCTGAACCTGACCCCGCTCTCGCGCACCGCCCGGATGATACGGTCGCAGTCCTCGAGCGTGAGGGCCATCGGCTTCTGAAGGAGCACGGCCTTGCCCGCTCTGGCGGCCGCGACGGCGTGCTCGGCGTGCCGGTTCGTGGGGCTCGTGACGAACACCGCGTCTATGTCCTCCCGGCCAAGCAGCGCGTCGAGGTCCGGCACGAGCTCGAGCCCGTGGCGGGCGCACTGCGTCTCGCCGCGCACGCGGTCGTCGTCCCACGCGGCCACCACCTCCGCGTCCTCGAGCTCACGTAACGCCTCGATGTAGGCGTTCACGTGGCCGTGCGCGAAGCTGATTACGCCAAGCCTCACCTTACCGCCGGACGTAGCCATGCAGCCTCGCTCCCCTCGCCTCGTCGCGGGCCTCGTTCGGCGCGTTAAGCTCTTCGGGCGCCGGGATCGCCGCGGCTCGCGCCTGCCTGCGCTTGTGGAGCGGCGTGGCCCCGGGCCCCACCACCTCTCCCGGCCGCGGCGTGCCGATCCGCGTGCCGCACCTGCCCTGCTCCTCGAGCGGGTCTACCTTCCGGCCAGTCTCCTCGAGCCTCCTCTGGACCCAGGCGCGCAGCCTCGCCTCGAGCTCGCGCGCCACGCCCGGATGCTGCTCGACGACGTTGTGCTGCTCGTCCGGGTCCCGTTCGAGGTCGAACAGCTCCTGCATAGGCCGCCCGTGCGGGTCCGGCTCAAGGGAGTGGATGAGCTTCCAGCGCCGTGTGCGGATGGCGCGCTTCACCTCCCAGGTGGCCTCCGACACATATATCTCGTCGTAGCTGCCGTCGCGCAGGCCGAAGAGGGGTGGGAGCAGGCTCACCCCTTCCATGCCCTCGCGGTCGGGGATGCCCGCGAGCTCGAGGATCGTTGGGGCGAGGTCGGTGTTCTGCACGAAGCCGGGCACCCTCCGGCCGCGGGGCAGCTTCCCAGGCCAGTACAGGATCAGGGGCACGTGCACGTTCCCCTCGTACAGCCCATGATGGTCGTAGTACCCCAGCTGCTCGTTCAGGATCTCGCCGTGGTCCGCCGTGATGACGACGAGTGTGTCCTCGATCACCGGCTCGAGCGCCCGGAACACGGGGCGCAGGTGGCGGTCCATGTACGCGATCTCGCCGTCGTACAGGTTGTTCACGTACTCGGCGTCGGTGACGCCCGGCATCCACTCGTGGAAGTACCACTTGAACGGCTCCCAGGACCACGCCTCGTCCATGCTATGGTTGTTGACGTCGTAGGGATTGCGGTCCCTCGGGTAGAACCTGTGCCTGTACGGCGGAGGCGGCAGGTAGGGGGTGTGCGGGTCCCAGTAGTGGACGAACAGGAAGAACGGCCGGTGCTGGCTCACGAGCCTCTCGATCACCGGAAGCGCCTTAGCGGTCACCGTCTCGGCCTTGCGTAGCACCGTCGGGTTCGAGCGGTCCCAGGAGTACGTCACGTACTCGTCGAACCCGCGCTCGAAGTGGCGTCCCATGCTGTCCACCGCCGCGGTTGCCCAGCCGTGCTCGCGCAGGATCTCCGGCAGGAGCCTCACCCCCTCCCGTATCGGCACGCCGCCTCCGATATTCACGATGTCGTGCGCGATAGCCTCCCTGCCCGTGAGCATCGTCGTGAAGCTGGGGTGCGTCGGGATGTTCGGGGCGTAGCACCGCTCGAACACGACTCCCCGGCGCGCGATGCTGTCTATGAACGGGCTCGTGCGCCGGGCGTACCCGTAGCACCCGAGGTGGTCCGCCCTCTGGGTGTCGAGCGCGATCAGGACTAAGTTCACCCGTTCACCTCCTCGACCGTCCCGTGCTGCCAGGAGCGGATCGCGGCCTCGATCACCTCCTGGGCCGCGAGGCCCTCCTCGCCCGAGGCGTCGAGCGGCCCACCCGCGAGCACCTGCTCGACGAACCTGTTGATCCGGTTGCGGAACGTGTCATCGAAACCGCTCATCCCGCCCATTATCGGGTTGTCTATCACGAGCTTCTCGGGGCTCGTGCGGGGGAAGAACTCGAGCCGCTCGTACACGTTCTCGATCACGAACCGGCCCTTCGTGCCCATCACCTCGCAGCGCTCGATCGGGTGCAGGCCGCTCGCATCGTAGCTGCCGGTGAGGTGCCCGACCGCACCGCTCTCGAACAGGACGTTCACGGACGCGTTCGACCAGATGCCGCGGCCGGGTGCCTTGTGCATGAACGCCTGGACCTTCCTGATCGATCCCCCGAAGTGGCGCATCACGTCTATCGAGTGGGGATGCAGCGCGCGCATGTGGAACCAAGGAGAGCTCTCGTTCGGGTTGTTGATCCACAGCGACATATTCACGAACAGCACGTTGCCGAGGTCGCCCTCCTCCTGGAGGCACTTCGCGCGGTCCGCCGCGGGCGTGAAGCGGTGGTTCAGGTTCACCCCGAGCAGCAGGCCCTTCTCCCGAGCGAAGCGCACCATCTCCCGCGCGTGCTCGATGTCGTTCGAGATCGGCTTCTCGACGAGCACGTGCTTGCCCGCGGCCAGGCACCTCATCACCGGCTCGTAGTGGTGCCCGCCGTTCTCGGGACCGGCGGTCGCGACGCTCACGGCATCTATCTCCTCGGAGCGCAGCATCTCGTCCACGTCGTGGTACGCCCGCACGCCGTACTGCCGCGCGACCGGGGCCACCCTCTCGGGCAGGAGGTCGCACAGCGCGACGAGCTCGGCGTCCTCGTTCTGGCTGTACCAGCGGGTGTGGGTCTTCCCGATGTTGCCCAGGCCGATCACCGCTACCTTCAGCACTCGAGTCCTCCCTGTTCCAGCGTCCTCATCAGGTGGTGCAGGTATCCCCTGCTCTCCGCCGCGATCGCGACCGCCTGCCAGTCCTCCAGCCCCCTGCCGCCGATCACCTCGAGGTCCATGGGGCCCGAGTAGCTGAAGCGCTCGAGCGCTCCCAGCACTCCCTCCAGGGGGATCCTGCCCCGTCCGGGGACCTGCGTCTGTGGCGGCCCGATCGGGATGACCTGCTCGAGGGTATCTCGCACGTGCACGGAGGCGATGCGCGGACAGAGCCTCTCGGCGGCCGCGACGACGTCGTCCCCCACTCTGTAGAGGTGACTCGCATCGTAGTTGATGCCCCAGCCGTCGGCCCCGGCCGCATCTAGCGCCCTCAGCGCGCTCTCGGTGTCGTAGATCGCCTGGTTGACGTGTGCCTTCACGCCGATCCGCACCCCAAGCTCCTGCGCGCGTGGGGCGAGCTCGCGTATCGCCTCGTGCACGGCCCGCTCGGAGTCGGGGTCGTCGCTCCTGCCTCCGCCGCCCGTGTTCACGACCTCCGCTCCCAGCTCCGCGGCGAGCCGGAGCGCGGCGGTGAACCTCGGCCAGGTCGAGGGGTCGGAGAGGTTCATCGCTGCCTCCACGGCGACCGCGCGGAGCCCTGCCTCCTCGAGCTTCGCCCTCACCTCGGAGGGATCGGTGGTGTCGGGCGAGACGTGCTCGCACATGCCGGGGATGGCCGCGAGCTCGACCTCCTCGAAGCCGCACCAGGCGACCCTCTCGAGCGCGCCCGAGAGGTCCTGCGCGGAGAACAGCACGGTGTTGCACCCAAGCCTCATCAATGGATCACCTTTCCGGGGCTATCTCGACCGGTATCAGGCGGGCAGACGCGGGAACATCTCCCCCTCCAGCACCTGCCCTGCCTTCAGATCGAGGGGGTCGGTGACGACGTGCGGCTGCCCGGTGTACCTCGTGGTGGCGTCCATGTAGATTACGACGTGGGCGACGCGCGGCTCGTCGGTCACGTTCGCGTTCGCCATGTGGGCGGTGCGGCTGTGGTGGAACGTGCAGTCTCCTGCCCTGAGGGGCAGGGTCACCCGCTCGTCCCACTCGAGGTCCGGGCAGACCTCGAACAGGCTGCGCGGATCGGCGAGGTTCTGGGCCCGGAGCTCCGTGCGCCTGAAGGAGCCGGGGATGAACGTCATACAGCCGCGCTCGACCGGCACGTCGCACAGCGCGACCCAGGCGGACAGCGAGCTCGGCGAGTCGGCGTGCGGCCAGTAGGGCTGGTCCTGGTGGAACTCGGTCGGCCTCTGGTTGTGTGGCTGTTTGATGAGCGTCTGGTCGTGCCAGAGTCTCAGAGGCACGCCCGCGAGCCTCTCGGCTATCGAGGCGAGGTTCGGGTGGAGGGTCAGCCTGCGCAGCACTTCGTCCTCGCGCCAGGCGTTCACCAGCTGCGTGAAGATCGCCCCCTTGTGCAGGCTCTCCGTGCGCTTCGAGAGCGCGATCGCCGCGTCGTGGAACTCCCGGACCTCGTCCGGAGCGAGCACCCTCGGCACCCGGACGAACCCGTTGCGCCTGTAGTACTCCACCGCCTCCTCGCCGAGGTTGTCCGCCGTCGTTCTCGCGCTCGCCGTGCGCATGGCTCTCGCCTCCTCCGTAGATCGGCGTCTGCCCAATAGTATGGCCTTCACTGCAGCAGGCCCGCTAGTCGGATAGGCGCTGGCGACTAGCACGATATTGACTTCCGGGCAGGGCGGGCTCAGAATACGGGCATGACGCGCAGGAGGCTGTCACGCAGGGAGGTGTTCTCGAGCGAGCACGTGCCGCTCTACATAAGGCGACACGCGCAGCGGGCGTGCGCAGCCCACAGCCACGACTTCGTGGAGGTCGCGCTCGTCGCCGCGGGCGCGGCTGTGCACCGCACAGCCCGGGGCGACCGTCGGATAGGGCGGGGGGACGCCTTTCTGCTGCGTCCGGGCAGCTGGCACGCGTACCACCACTGCCGCGGCCTGGAGATCTACAACTGCTGCTTCGGGACCGAGCTGCTGCAGCGCGAGCTGGCGTGGGTGCTCGAGGACCCTGTCCTCGGGCGGCTGCTGCGCGGCGGGCGCGACCCCTCCGACCGGTGCGGTGTGATCCCGCTCCACCTGCCGCCGGAGGACGTGGCGACGTGCCTGAGCCACCTGGATGCGCTGGAGAGGCTGGAGGGCGAGGACGAGCTTGTGACGCGGGCCGAGCGCATCGGGCACCTGCTGCTCCTCCTCAGCGCGCTCGCCCGCGGCTACCGGCCTGCCACGCCGTCTGCCGCGCCCGGGCGAGCGCACCCGGAGGTGCTCCGCGCGATGCGGATGCTCGAGGCGGACATCTGCCACGACTGGAGCCTTCGGGAGCTCGCGGAGAGGCTGTCGCTCGATCCCTCGTACCTCGTGCGCCTGTTCAAGGAGGTCTCCGGCCTGCCGCCGATGGCGTACCTCACGCGGCTCCGCGCCGAGCGCGCCGCGTACCTGCTCCTGCGGACCGACAGGCTGGTGTCGGAGGTCGGCTCGGAGGTGGGGTGGACGGATCCCAACTACTTCGCGCGCAGGTTCAGGAAGTACTTCGGGATCAGCCCGCGCGCCTACAGAGCGGCCGCGGTCGGAGGGGAGGCAGCCGCGCCGCCCTCTGACAAGCACGGCTGAGAGAGCAGCACAGGAACGGAGGCCACCGCGATGCGAGAGATACGTCAGCCCGGCAGCTACTCCTACGTGTTCGGCAGGTACTGCGAGCCGATCGCGACCGTCGAGCCCGGGGAGGTGGTCGCGATCTACACCGAGGACGCGTTCGAGGGACGGATCACGAGCGAGTCCACTCTCCCGAGCCGGGTGCTCGGCGAGTACCTGAACCCTCAGACCGGCCCGATCTTCATCTCCGGCGCCGAGCCGGGCGACACGCTCGCGGTGCGCATCCACGAGATCGAGTTCACGCGCGACTGGGCGGTTAGCTGCTTCATCCCCTCGTTCGGCGGGCTGACCTCGACGAAGCTCACGCCCACGCTCCAGCCGCCGCTGCCCGAGCGGGTGTGGGTCTACAGGCGCCAGCCCGACGGCTCGTTCTCCTACGACCCCTCGAAGTTCTCCATCCAGCCTACGCCGTTCCTCGGCACGGTCGGCACCGCCCCGGACCTCGAGGCCCTATCGGCGCTCACGCCGTTCACGCACGGCGGGAACATGGACGTGCCGGACGTCAGGCCGGGGAACACGGTGTACCTGCCTGTGACCGTGCCGGGTGCGTACTTCTCGACGGGAGACTGCCACGCGGCGCAGGGCGAGGGCGAGCTCTGCGGGGTGGCTCTGGAGATCAGCGCCCGGGTGACCCTCTCGTTCGACGTCATCAAGGGCCGGAAGATCGCCTGGCCGCGCATCGAGTCGCCCGAGGAGATCATGACGGTGGGCAGCGCCCGGCCGATGGAGGACGCCGCGAGGATCGCGAACACCGAGCTTATCCTGTGGCTCGAGTCGGAGTACGGCTTCGACCGCTGGGACGCTTACCAGCTGCTGACACAGGCGGGGAAGCTCTACGTGGGGAACATGGTGGACACGTACTACTCGCTCGTAGCAAAGGTCTCGAAGCGCTACCTGGGAGGGAGCGTCAGTACAGCCCCCAGCTCGTGATCCCGGCCGAGAACCCCACGAGCACCCCGAGCTCCTCCGGAATGGACTCCGGCTCGAGGAAGTACGCCGTCAGGCGCGCGTTCCCCTCCATCACGACGAGGTAGGAGCTCTCGTCCCTGCCGACGAGGATCAGCTCGGGGAAGACGCTTCCCTCTCGCACGGCCCGGGCGAGGGGGAGGAAGCCGGAGCTTGGCACGCCGAACACGTCCACACCCTCCCGGGCACGCCTCGCGGCGTCCGCGGGCAGCCTGGTGCCACCGGACAGCTCCACCCAGTAGTCGTAGTCTATGTACCGCACCCAGGCGAGCTCCTTCCGCGATACCACCGCCCGGTACCAGCGCACGTCGCGCGGGAACCCCTGAAACATCCCCGCGTTCCTGCCCCAGCCGCGGAACTTCCCGAGCAGCTCTCGGCGGTACGCGTTCTCGGTGTCGTCCGAGGTGTCGGGATAGTCAATGATTTTGCGGGGCACGCCGTCGCGCTCGAGCAGTCGGAGGATGTCGTCGCGGAATCGGACCGACCCGATCTCGGTCCTGAGGAAGAGCGCCACCACCTCGTCCTCGCTTGCGGGTGCGACCAGCCTCACCCCATCCCTCGATCCTGCTCGTCCTGACCTCCGGCCCCTCCCCGCACGCTCCGCCGTCTCGTCGGAGATAGGCGCCGAAAGGATACAGTCATCATCAGATATAGTAAGGCGACCAACCTGCGCCGGCATCAACCGCCTCCTCGGCGTCCACGCGCACGGTCAGGATGTAGGTCCCTGTGTCAGGTTGTCTCAGTACGAAGAACAGGCCGCGCCACGATTTATCGTCCTCGTCTCGGAACGACCAGTATTCCAGGCGAGGGAACTATCCTGGCCCGCGCCCATGCGCGTCCAGCCGGCTTGCTCAAGCTGCCTGGCGTAGTGCTCAGCCACGGCTGCGAGGTCGAGATCGGTCTCGAGCGTGGCGTACGAACGCCAGCTGTCTCCCCCTCCTCCACCACCCTCGGGACTCTGTCGCCCTCCGGTCGGCGGCGAAAGAAAGGGGATGAGGTTCTCCATTTCCGGTCCCATGAATCGCTGACCGCACGGGGAGTGGCGGGCGTCGAGGTGCAGGTCCAGGCGCACGTCGGTTGGCCCGCCCGAGAGCGGACGGGCGTAGACGTACAGGGCTGGGCCCCGCGAGCCCCAACAGTAGATAGCACGTCTGTCCATGAAGCCAGACGTGAAGCCGCCGTGCCCTGGCAGGGTCGGGACTCTCCAGCCGGCGGCCGTCAGCCGCTCCCGGTAGAAGCCGAGCACCTGCTCCGCGGGCTGATCGCTGTCCAGCACGATGCTGATCTCCCGCCGGCCGCGCACCATGCTGCCCACCACCCTGCACCCATCGGGGAGCGGAACATCCACGGGCAGGGTGTCGGGAAGAGCTCCGACGATGAGCCGGACGTCCTCGGGTGACTCGAGATCGCCGGGGAAGTAACTCCAGAGCATGCGCGTGGCGAGCAAGCGCAGCGCCTCGAAGTCTCCTCGAGATCCGGTAAGTTCGTCGTGTCCACCGTCTTGCTCAGCCATCGCGATCCTCCATCGAGATCAGAGCCCTTCCGAGCACTGAGTATACACGGAGGCGAATACTCCATGATCTGCCCGAAGTGCGGTCCGGCGGGCCATCGGACGAGACGTATCACTTCGAGCGGACGCGCATCGTAATGCCGCACGGCTCCGCTTGTGCCAGCCGTCCTTCTGAGGCCCGAATGGCCGAAGAATCCCTTGCACGCCTCATCAGGGAGCCTGCCCTCATCCCCCGCTCCACAAACCCTCGGGGCATTCCCCGTTACAGATCCTTCGCCTTCGGCTCAGGATGACAAGCGCTCGGTGCACAAGACGACATGTGGGGATGCTACAGGATGACATGAGACAGGGATGGGTGGCACAGGATGGCAGGGAGGGTGGAGCGAGTCCCGACGTGCAACGAAGGACTCGTGATGATGCTGCACAGATGAATGTCGGGTAGTATGGTTGTTAGTTTCGGTCAGACAGGAGCGAGGAATGGGCACGGACGTGCCGGGCGCGTCCCCGCCTACGGACCACCTCGTGCGGGCGCTGCTTCGGGAGGCGGGATACCTGCCGAGCCACGCTCTTTGACACTGCTAGGCGCCTCGACCTGTAGTGTGTGGTCGGTCGAGGCCGGAGAGCGGCGGTACGTCGTGCGCCACCGGCTCGATGGAGACTCCGAGCTGCCGCGTCACATCGCCCGCCTGGCCGACCTCCTCGCCGCTCACCCCTCCGGGCGCAGCACCCGGCCCGAGGTGCCGTCCACCACCACTTCCTGACCGTCGCGGAGCTCACGGGTGCCGCTCCGGGTGTCCATCACGGCGGGGATACCGTACTCGCGTGTGACTATCGCCGCGTGCGAAGCCGCAAGCCCGCTGTCCACGACCACCGCCACCGCCCTCTGGAAGAGCGGCGTCCAAGACGGGTTCGTGTACGGGGCCACGAGCACCTCTCCGGGACGGAGCCTGCCGAACTCCGAAGCGTCGCGCACCACCCGCACGGGACCCCGTGCCACGCCCGGACTGCCCGGCGCCCCCTCGACCAGCACGTCGCCCCGAGTCTCGCGTGGCGGCAGCAGGTGGGGGTCCACCAGAGGGGTGCCCTCCAGTCCGTCCCGGACCTCCTTGCGTCGCAGCACCAGCGCTCGGAGCTGCCCCCGCGCCCGCTCCGATGGCGGCCAGGGGAGCCCCTCGAGCTCGGAGAACCTGAGGTGGAAGACGTCCTCGGGAGCGTCGAGCACGCCCGCCTCCGTCAGGCGGCGACCCGCCTCGATCACCGCCCTGCGGATGACCGGCATCGGCAGCGTTGCGTAGAAGTGCGTGTCCTCGCGGAGCTGCACGAAGACGCGCGCCTGCTCCAGCAGCCCGAGGAACGCACGCCGCAGGAACGGCAGCCGCAGCAGGGGATGGGAGAGCACCTTGTCTCGAGCGGACTCCCAGGCCGGTCGTCCGATGGGCGGCGGCGGATCGGAGAGGGCTAGCCCCTTGAGGATGCCCATCACGATGTCGGGCGCGTCCTTCCAGGTGGGCTGGGACACGGCGGCCACGACCGACTCGCGATGGCCGTGGGTGTCGAGGAACCGCCGAAGCTGCCCGAGGAGATCGCGATGCGCGGGGTCGGCCCCGAGCACCTCCCACAGCTCGCCCGCCTCGTGGCGAGCGAACGTCTCGGCCAGCGCGGGATCGGAGCGCACCCTGGCGGCGAGCTCCTCCAGCGCGCGGTTGGCCTCGAGCGTCTTCGTCTCGGCTCCCGAGAGGAGCATCAAGAACAGGTCCCCGCGTCCGAGCGCGGCGAGTGCCAGGCGGAGGAGTCCGGCGGCGAGGACGGTGCGCGGAAAGTATCGGCGGCGCACGTCTCCGGCGATCTCCCCGGGAACGCCGCGGGCCTCGCGTACGGTGTCGAGCAGCTGGCCCCACGAGAGAGCCCGCAGGTCGCGCGACTCGAGCTCTCGCGTCCGCGCCAGCTCCCCCGAGACGACCGGGTCCTCCCGCCATCGCCTGCTGTCGTAGTGGGTGGCGAGCCGGAGCAGGGTGAGGGGCGCCAGCAGCAGCCGCGGAGTCGGGCGGAAGGGCGCCTTGTTCCCGATCCGGGCCACCACCCCGTCCTGCTCCACGAACATCCGCTCGAGGGGCTCGGCCCTGATGCCGAGCTGTTCGAACATGGGTGTGACTGCCGAGTAGATCGCGGGGACCCAGGCGGTCACGTCGAGCGGGTAGGGCCGGACCCCGAAGAGCTCGGAGTAGAGCCCGCCTGCCATCCGACGGAGCCTGTCCGGGCGGGGCAGAGGCTCGGGCAGGGCGGTCATTGGCCGGGCCTGGAG
>CADDYR010000097.1 GCA_902810765.1 Chloroflexota bacterium | reverse complement strand
TACCTGCGCGGCACACCGCCCAAGCAGCCGCCCGCGCGACGGTGAGGGCGGCTGCTTGGGCGGTGTGCCGCGCAGGTAGACGGGCGCCGGCGCGACCAGCGCCGCGGGCGGCTCGAGCGGCACGATCGCCCGCATCCGGCCGAACGACACCTCGATTCGCTTCAGGTCGCTGATGAGACGACCGATCTCGGCCGGGTACCAGGTGAGCTGGTCGAGGTAGACGACGAAGAGGGCGAGGTCGCCGACCGTGAACGTGCCCTCGCTGATCGCACGAGCGCCGAGCAGCAGCACCAGTCCGGTCCCGAGGTGAACGAGGTTGAGGTTGATGGAGTTGAGAGTCTCTTCGAAGACGCTGTCGCGCACTGCCGCCCGGCGGCGCACCTCCCCCAGCTCGGTAAGCCGGGCAACCACGTGGTGCGCCGCGCCGGCGACCTTGACAGCGAGCTGCGCGCCGACCAGCTCGCCGAGGAACGCCGTCAACCGGCCGGTCGCTGCGCGCGACGCGGCCCGGTAAGCCATTATCGTGTTGCCCAGAGTCTCGGTCAGGAACGAGCTCAGCAGCAGCGGCACGAACAGCGTCGCGGTGATCGTCGGGTTGACCTGCCACATGACGACCGCCGCGCCGACGGCGAAGAACGACCGGCCGATCAGGTCGCTGAGGGCATCGAGCGAGTCGGCGATGGCCTCGGGATCGTCGCGGAAGCGGCTGATCGTCTCGCCGACCGGCTCCGGGAGCCCGTGGCGACCGTAGCCGCGCAGGAGTCCGTCGAACAGGTTCCGCTGCAGCAGCGCCTGGCTCTTCTGCTGCAGCGGACTCCACGGGTTGCCGAGCGCAGGTCCGGCGAAGACCTCGACGATCTGGACGGCGACCAGCAGGGCGATCGCACTCCAGGCGTTCAGCCCGGCGGGCTCGCCGGAGAGGGCGTCGAACAGGGCACGGGTCGCGAAGCCGAGCGGGATCGGCAGGAGGAAGTACACCAGGATGGCGAAGAAGGTGTTCGCCGCGAAGTAGCCTGGGCAGAAGCGTACCAGACGGAGGAGCACTATCACCGGGCTCACGCCAGCGCCTCCGTCATGCCGGCGCGGAGCAGCCGCGCGAAGCGCGATCTCGGATCACGCGCCAGGTCGGCCCGCCAGCCGAGCTCGGCGACGCGGCCGTCCTCGAGGATCAGGATCCGGTCCGCCCGCTCGACGGTCGCGAGCCGGTGGGCGATGACGACGCCTGTGCGGCCTTCCAGGAGGCGCGTCACGGCGCGCTCGAGCAGCCGCCCGGTGTGCGGGTCGAGCCGTGATGACGCCTCGTCGAGTATCACGAGGCCAGGGTCCTTCAGGAACACCCGGGCGAGCGCGACGAGCTGTGCCTCACCGGCGGACAGCCCGCGGCCTCCGGCGCCGAGCTGCGTGTCCAGCCCGGCCGGCAGGGCACGCAGCCACTCGTCGAGCCCGAGCCCGGCGAAGACCTCGCGCAGGCGCGCGTCGGGCATGCTCCGGTCGAACAGCGCGACGTTGTCGCGCAGCGTGCCCTGGAAGAGCTGGACGTCCTGTGTGACGAGGCCGACCCGCTCCCGCAACGCGTCGAGCCGCGCATCGCGGACGTCAATCCCGCCGATCCGCACTACGCCCTCCATGGGGTCGTGCAGGCGGAACAGCAGCCGCGAGATAGTCGTCTTGCCCGAGCCGGTACGGCCGAGCAATCCGAGCACCTCGCCGGGCTCGACGCGGAAAGAGACACCGCGCACCACCGGCTCCGCATCGTAGGCAAACGAGACGCCTTCGAGCTCGACCGACAGGGCGCCCTCCGGGAAAGTCACGCCCGGCCCGTCGTCCACGCGTGCCTTGGTCGCGAGCAGCTCGCGCACCCTGACGATGCCTCCGGACGCCTGCTGGAGGCTGTTCATCTCGCGCGTGAGGCTCTCGAGCGGCTGGCGCAGCATGCCTGTGTAGCGGAAGACGAGGTAGATGGTCCCGAGCGTGATCGCGCCGGTGCCGTAGAGCGCGGCGCACAGGCCGAGCGCCGCACCGGTGCCGAGCACGAAGAGCAGACCCACGACCGCGTTGAAGACCGAGCCGGCCATTACCGAGGCGTTCATCCGGTGGAAGCGCACCGCCAGGCGCTCGTGGAGCCGGCGCATCGCGTAGCCGTCGGCGCCGCTCGTCTTGAGGTCGGGCAGACCGCCGAGCCGCTCCTCAAGGTAGCCTATCAGCTCGGCGGTGGCCTGGCAGGCGACCCGCGCGCGGATGCCGACGAAGCCACCCCCTCGTGCCAGGAACACGAGCGCGGCCAGCGTGAAGGCCGTCAGCAGCGCGCCGATGCGCCAGTCCACGCGGTAGAGCAGCACGAGCACGCCGAGCAGGAACACGGCGCTGCCGAGCACATTGACGACGAAGCGCGCGAAGAAGTCGGCGATCGCCGAGACATCGCCGTCGATCCGCTCGATCAGCTCGCCGGAGCCGTGCTCGGCGTGGAACGAGGCGTCTAGCTCGAGCACGTGGCGCGTGAGGTCGGCGCGGAGCTCGTTGGTGGTGTGCCAGCCGAGGTTCTCGGCCACGTAGGTCTCGGCGACGGTCACGGCCTGTGCGAGGAGCGCGACCCCGATGAAGAGCAGCGCGATCCAGACGAGCCGCTCGAACGGCTCGCCCGTCCGTGCCCGGTCGATGAACGTCCGGACGATCTGGGGGTTGGCGAGCTGCAGGCCGATCCCGGCGAACAGCAGCAGGCCGAGCAGGACGGCGCGCGGCCACTGCGGACGCAGATAGGTTGCGAGCAGCTCACGGTCGGTGATCATCGGGCAGACAATCTCCTCGGTGGATTCGCTAGACCCGCCGCAGGACGTGCAGCAGGTACTCCTTCCGGTTGAGCGGGTTGTGGTCCGTCCGGGGCCGGGCGGGGATCGCCCCCTGCACCGGCTGGTAGCTGTCGAAGACGCACTCCAGCACACCCTCGCCACGGGTCAGCCTAGGCAGCAGCTGCTGCAGCTCGTGCACCCGAGCCGCCGGAATCTCCCCCTCCAGCACGCACGACGAGCCGTGCACGGCCGGTGATTCCGGCACGGCGCCAAGCCGTGTCAGCACCAGGTATATCGTCCCGAGCGTGTCCACGGGCAACTCGATGTGAAAGCGGTGGATCGGCTCGCACACCACGGTGCCGGCCTGCTCGAGCGCGTTCATCAGCACCAGCGGCGTCAGCTTGCGGAAGTCGCCAGCCGTGCTGCTGACCGACGAATAACCGGAATGCGTCATGGTGACCGTGCAGTCGGTGACCTGCCACCCGTAGATACCCTGATGCAGGGTTTCGTCCACGGTTTCCTCGACGGCTCTAAAGAAGGTGGGCGGCAGCGTCCCGTGAACCTCGCTTGCCAGCTGGAATTCAACCCCGGTGTTGGGGGCTGCAGGCCCGATACGCAACCCGACGGTTGCGACGAATGGGTTGGGCGGCTCGCCCATGAGCTCGACCGCCTCACCTGTGCCGACCGGACGCTCGACGCAGATCGTCGTCGTCTCGCGGAACGTCACATCAAGGCCGAAGTCGTTCGCCAGCGTCGCCTGGATGACCTCCTTCTGCACCTCGCCGTAGAGCGAGACGTACATCTCCTGACGGATGTCGTCCTGCCGGAGGTTGATCAGCGGGTCCTGCTCCGCGAGCTGGGCGAGCGCGACGTGTAGCGCATCTTTGTCGGCAGGGTGACTCGGAACGACGACCGTCTCCAGAGTCGGCGGGGCGAAGTGGTGGGTCTCCGAGGACGTTCGGGATGTGCCTATCGCGTCGCCTATCCGGACGTCCGCGAGCCCCCAGAGCTTTCCGATCCGACCCGCGGCGAGCGATGCGTGGGGAACGGCCGAGCCGCGCTCGAAGACGCTGATCGCGGTGACCTTTCCCTCTTTGTCCCGGCCGAACCGCAGCCGGTCCCGCGTCCGCACTGTGCCGGAGAACATCCGGGCGTACGAGATCTTCTCACCCGCGGGGCCTCGCTCGATCTTGAAGACTGTGCCCGAGACCGGGCCGTCGGCGTCGCCCTCGGCCGCGGGCAGCAGCTCGGTGATTCCCGCGATCAGCGGCTCCACGCCAGCGCCCGTGATCGCCGAGCCGAAGAACACCGGATGCACGAGCGCCTGCCTGGTCTGCGCCGCGAGCGCACAGCGGAGGCGACAGTACGACACCGTCGCCTCGTCGTCGAGGTATTCGGCGAGGATCGCGTCGTCGTGCTAGGCGAGCACGTCGGCCATCCTGGACGCAAAGCCGGCGTCCGATTCTCCGTACGGCGTGAGGTCGGCGTCGCGGGTGCCGAGGTCGCGCACCCATCCCATCGGAACGACTGCCGGAGTCAGCTTCCCGGCGATGTCCTGCAGCACGCGCTCGTACTGCGCACCGCGGCGGTCGCTCTTGTTCACGAAGATGAGGGTGGGAATGCGCAGCCGCTGGAGCGTGCGCATCAGCACGCGGGTCTGCGGCTGCACGCCCTCCACGGCGGAGATCACCAGCACGGCGCCGTCGAGCACGCCCAGCACCCGCTCCACCTCGGCGATGAAGTCCGGGTGGCCGGGCGTGTCGATCAGGTTGATCGCGACGTCATTGACGATGAACGAGACGACGGCGGACTTGATCGTGATGCGGCGCTGTCGCTCCAGCTCGAGGGTGTCGGTCTGGGTGCTGCCGTCGTCGACGCTGCCGAGCTCGTGGATGACACCTGCGGCGTAGAGCAGCCGCTCGGTGAGGGTCGTCTTACCGGCGTCTACATGCGCCAGTATTCCCAGGTTCAAGGTTCGCACTTAGCGCCATGTCCTCCAGGTGAATAGCAGCTGGCTTCTGAGTGGACATGAACGCTGTGCGCATCTCTTCCTCTCCCTGGTAGATCGGGTGTTGTGTGGAGTGTAGCAGAAGACCGCCTTCCGGGGCAACCGGCTCGTCGGGCGAATCAGCGACCGCGATCTATCGCGGCCGACCGCCCGTCCTTGTCATCCTGAGTGAAGCGAAGGATCTGCGATGGATTCTTCGGCCTGCGGCCATCGGAATGACAGGGGTAGAGGGCGCCCTCGAAATGACGGGCTCGACGATCTGCATTGATTGGATGTGAGAAGGCCATCTCACGGTCGGCGGGATATCGTAGCAGGCGGATGAGCGGAAGGCTTCTCGGGTACTGCTCTCGGCTGGTGAGGTCGGAGGGAGCAGGGTGCGCCGCGTCCCCTCGGGGAGGGGCGGCCGAGCACACGAGTGGATGATAGCTCGGGGGTCAGGATCTGAGGATCGAGACGATCTTCCGCAGCAGGGCGTCGGGGGCCTGGTCTTTGCAGCAGTCGCGCCTGACGAGCTTGATGACCCCGGACTCGAACCTGACGAGCTCGAAGCACTCCGGACAGTGGTGGAGGTGCTTCTCGACCTCCACCACCTCGTCCGGACCGAGCTCGCGGTCTATGTACTCGTAGAGCTTGTACGTGATCTCCTTGCAATCCATCTAGCTTGCCCCCCTGCCCTGCCTCTGCGAGTAGCCCCTCTGCCGGGCGTACTCCCAGAGCTTCTGCTGCAGCTGCCTGCGTCCCCGGTGCAGCCTCGACATCACCGTGCCGAGCTGCGTGCCCGTGATCTCGGCGATCTCCTTATAGGTGAAGCCCTCGACGTCCGCCAGCAGCACCGGTATCCTGTAGTGCTCGGGCAGCTCCTCGAGGCTCCGGCGCACCTCGTCGTCCAGGAACATCCTCATCACGGTCTCCTCGGGGTCGGTGCCTATGCCCTCGCCAGCCTCCTTCACGCGATGGAACAGGTAGTAGTCCTCAAGGTCCCCCACGTCGGTCGTCTCCGGCTGCCGCGACCTCTTCCTGTACTCGTTGATGAAGGTGTTCATGAGTATCCTGAACAACCATGCGCGGAGGTTCGTGCCCTCCCTGAAGCTGTCGCGAAACCTGTGCGCCCTCAGATACGTCTCCTGGACCAGGTCCTCCGCGTCCTGCGGGTTGCGCGTGAGCCTCAGCGCCGTGCGATACAGCGAGTCGACGTGCTCCAGCGCCTGGTCGAAGAACGCGTCTCCGGTCTCGGGTGCCCTGCGTAGCTCTTCCATCCACCTCTCGCCACCATACCCCCGGTGGCGCCCACACAGGGTGGATTATACCAGCCGAGCGCCCGCCCTTCTGTTACATAAAACAGCACGAACGGAGGTTTCATTCCCGCTCCCCCGCCTCCACAGGCTACTGAGGGGGCTGCGTGCCGTCTCTCGCAGTCCACGGGCGAGGTGCGTTGATGCGGCAGAGCGTGCTAACATACCGTGTGTCTTGTGCCCTCATAGTCGACGACGAGCGGATACTTCGCGCCGGGGAGGCATCGTGAGGTGGGCTCGCCGGGGCTGGAGGGACAGGACTCTGAACAGATGAACGTCGAGTCCCTGCCACGGTACCACTTCCGACCCCCCTCCAACTGGATGAACGACCCAAACGGGCTCATCCAGTGGAAGGGGACGTACCACCTGTTCTACCAGTACAACCCGAACGGGCCGCTCTGGGGCACGATCCACTGGGGCCACGCGCGCAGCCGCGACCTCGTGCACTGGGAGCACCTGCCGGTCGCGCTCGCCCCCACCCCAGGCTCCCCGGATGAGGACGGCTGCTTCTCCGGGTGCACCGTGGACCGCGACGGCGTGCCGGTCGTGATCTACACGGGCGTGCGGGGGCGGGACCAGCTCCCCTGCCTGGCGTTCGGGGACGACGGCCTGTTACGCTTCCGCAAGCACCCCAGCAACCCGGTGATCCCCTCGCCCCCCGACGACCCCTCGATCCTGATGTTCCGCGACCACACGGTGTGGCACGAGGGCAGAGCCTGGTATCAGGCGATAGGCTCGGGGTTCCGGGATAGGGGAGGTGCCGCGCTCCTCTACCGCTCGCCCGACCTCGAGCGCTGGGAGTACCTCGGCCCCCTCTGTGTGGGCGACTCGGGCACGACCGAGCCGGTGTGGACCGGGCTCGGCTGGGAGTGCCCCGACTTCTTCCAGCTCGGCGACCGCCACGCGCTCGTCGTCTCCGCCTGGGACGGCGCGCCGCTCTACCCGGTCTACATGACGGGGGAGTACCGGGGCCACATCTTCTACCCCGAGGTCGTACACAGGCTGGATTTCGGCTGCCTGTACGCTCCGCAGAGCTTCCGAGACGAGCGAGGGCGCAGGGTGATGTTCGGCTGGCTGCGAGAGGAGAGGAGCGAGGACGCCCAGCGCAGGGCCGGGTGGTCGGGAGCGATGTCGCTGCCACGGGTGATCGAGTCCGGCCCGTACGGCGGGCTCAGGGCGGCTCCGGCGCCGGAGGTCGAGGCGCTCCGGCGTGGCTCGTACTCGTTGCGCGAAGTCCCGATCCCGCCCTCCGAGCCGCTCGTCCTCCCCGAGGGCGACTCGTTCGAGCTGGAGGCGGAGATCGAGCCCGGGGAAGCCGGGGAGGTTGGGCTCGCGCTCAGGCGCTCTCCGGCTGGGGAGGAGGAGACGCTGATCACCTACTCGCGATCCTCCGCCCTGCTCTCGGTGGACACCCGGCGCTCGAGCCTCGATCCCGAGGCCGGGGGAGCGCTACGCCGCGAGCGGCTCGAGCTCGGGCCCGGCGAGCCCCTGAGCCTGCGCGCGTTCGTGGACCGGAGCGTGGTCGAGCTGTTCGCGGACGCTCGCGCCTGCTGTGCCTTCAGGGCCTACCCGTCCAGGTCGGACAGCCTGGGCGTCCGCCTCTTCGCCCGAGGCGCTCCCGTCCTCGCCAGGCGGGTGAGCGTATGGGAGATGCGCCCGTAGCGCCCTGGTGGACCGGGGGCTGCGTTTCCTGCTACCCTTGCCATATAATCCCGAGTGGTGGCGTAAGCGGGCACCGGTCTGGAGTGACGTGTTGGCTGTCTCGGACCTGGCGACGAAAATCCGAAGCGTTCCCGACTTTCCGCAGCCGGGCATCCTGTTTCGCGACATAACGACGCTGCTGGCGGACGCGGAAGCCTTTCATCGTTCGATAGACCTCCTCGCGGAGCGCTTCAGGGACGACCGGATAGACAAGGTGGTGGCCGCAGAGAGCCGGGGCTTCATCTTCGGAGCGCCGCTGGCCTACCTGCTGAACGCGGGCTTCGTGCCTGCCCGCAAGCTCGGTCATCTGCCCGCCGAGACGATCCAGGCGGAGTACACCCTCGAGTACGGCACCAACCGCGTGGAGATGCACGTCGACGCCATCTCGCCCGGCGAGCGTGTCCTGATCGTGGACGACCTCCTGGCGACCGGCGGGACGATCGGCGCGACGATCGAGCTGGTGCGGAAACTGCAGGGGGACATAGTGGCGCTCGCGTTCCTCGTGGAGCTGTCCGCGTTCAAGGTGCGCGAGAGGATGCCGGAGTACCGCATCGAGGCGCTAATCACTTACTGACGGAGCCGCTGGCGCGGACAGTGCCCTTATCTTTGGAGGAGCCGCTTGACTGCCATCGAGAGACACGACGACATCAGCGATCTGGCGCTCGCCCCCGCCGGGCGTGACCGCATCGCGTGGGCCGAGCGCGACATGCCCGTGCTGCGGCAGATACGGGAGCGCTTCGAGCGGGAGCGACCTCTGGACGGCGTGCGCGTCGGCGCGTGCCTCCACGTCACCACGGAGACGGCGAACCTCGCGCTCACGCTGCAGGCCGGCGGCGCACAGGTGGCGCTCTGTGCGAGCAACCCGCTCTCGACGCAGGACGACGCGGCCGCCGCGCTCGTCGAGCGCGGGATCTCCGTGTACGCGATCAAGGGGGAGGACGAGCGCCGGTACTACGAGCACATCGAGTCGGTGCTCGCCACCCGACCCCAGATCACGATGGACGACGGGGCAGACCTCGTCTCTACCCTGCACCTGAGGCACCCGGACTGGCTGGAGGGCGTCGTCGGGGGCACCGAGGAGACGACGACGGGGGTGAACCGCCTGAAGGTGATGGCCGCGGAGGGGGAGCTGCGCTACCCGATCGTCGCGGTGAACGAGGCGTTCACCAAGCACCTGTTCGACAATCGGTACGGCACCGGCCAGAGCACGCTCGATGGCCTGATCCGCGCGACGAACGTGCTGCTCGCGGGCCGCGTGTTCGTGGTCTGCGGCTACGGCTGGTGCGGCCGCGGCCTCGCGCAGCGCGCCCGCGGCATGGGCAGCCACGTGATCGTGACCGAGGTCGAGCCCGTGCGCGCGCTCGAGGCGGTCATGGATGGCTACGCGGTGATGCCGTCGGTCGAGGCCGCGAAGGTGGCCGATGTCGTGGTGACCGTGACCGGGGGGCTGCACGCGATCGGCGCTGAGGCCATCTCCAACCTCAAGGACGGCGCGATCCTGGCGAACAGCGGCCACTTCAACGACGAGATAGACATCCCCGCGCTGGAGAGGCAGGCGAGGAGCAAGCGCCGGGTGCGCCCGCTCGTGGACGAGTACGAGCTCGCGGATGGCCGGAAGGTGTACCTGGTCGCGGAGGGCCGCCTGGTCAATCTGAGCGCGGCCGAGGGCCACCCGGCGAGCGTGATGGACATGAGCTTCGCGAACCAGGCGCTGTGCGTCGAGTGGGTGCTGCGCAACGCCGAGGGCCTCGAGAGCCGGGTGCACGACGTGCCGAGGGAGATAGATCGCCGGGTCGCGGAGCTGAAGCTCGCGAGCCTCGGCGTCCGGACAGACGCGCTGAGCCAGGAGCAGCGGGCGTACGCCGCGGACTGGCGTTCGGGAACGTGATCCAACTCGGGGGAGGAGCGCTGAATGACGGCTGAGATCAGGTTTGGCACGGACGGCTGGAGGGCGGTCATCGCCGAGGACTACACGTTCGACAACGTGAGGCTCGTCTCGCAGGCGCTCGCCAGGTACCTCCAGAGCACGGGAGCCGCCCAGGGGCCGGTGATCGTCGGCTACGACACCCGGTTCGGCAGCGAGGACTTCGCGGACGCTACTGCGGAGGTGCTCGCCGCGAACGGGGTCCACACGATCGTCACCCCGGAGGCCACCCCGACGCCGGCGGTGTCGCTCGCCGTGATCGAGAAGAAGCTCAAGGGCGGGGTGGTGATCACCGCGAGCCACAACCCCGGCAAGTGGAACGGCTACAAGTACAAGCCCGACTACGGGGGCAGCGCCCCGCCCGAGATCATCGAGGCCATCGAGGCGGAGCTGCCCGCCGCCCGGAGCGACGGGATCAGGAGGATGCCGATCGAGGACGCCAGGCGGCAGGGTCTCGTGGAGTACCAGGAGGTGGGCGACGCCTACCGCCAGCAGCTCGCCAGGCTGGTGGATGTGCCCACGCTCATCGAGCGCGAGGGCACCGTCGTGTACGACGCGATGTTCGGCGCGGGGGCGGGGCACCTGCCCGCGCTGCTCGACGGCGGCAGGCTGAAGGTAGTGGCGATAAACCAGGAGCGCAACCCCGCCTTCCCCGGCATCCACGCCCCCGAGCCCATCGCCGTGAACCTGCCCAGACTGCGCGAGGCGGTGCCGCGCAGCGGCGCGCTGCTCGGGATCGCGACCGACGGAGACGCCGACCGGGTCGGGATCGTGGACGAGCGCGGCGACTTCGTGAACCAGCTCCAGGTGTACGCGCTCCTCGCGCTGTACCTCCTCGAGGTGCGGGGGCTGCGCGGCCCGCTCGTCAAGACGCTCTCGCAGAGCTACATGGTGGACAAGCTCGGCCGGCTGTACGGCGTGCCCGTGTACGAGACCGCCGTCGGCTTCAAGTACGTAGGCCCGAAGATGGGCGAGACCGACGCGATCATGGGGGGCGAGGAGAGCGGCGGCTTCGGGTTCAAGGGGCACATCCCCGAGCGCGACGGCACGCTCGCGGGGCTGTACGTCCTCGACCTCGTGATGCACATGAGGCGACCCCTGAGCAAGGTGCTCGAGTACCTAGAGGAGAAGGTCGGCAGATACTACTACAAGCGGGTGGACCTCACGTTCGAGGAGAGCAGGCGCGACGAGCTCCGGCAGAGGCTGGCGAGCAACCCGCCCGACTCGATCCTCGGCAAGAAGGTCGCGAAGTTCCAGACGGAGGACGGCTTCAAGTACGTGCTCGAGGACGGCACCTGGCTGCTCATCCGCTTCTCGGGCACAGAGCCGGTGCTGAGGATCTACACCGAGACGGACAGCCCCCAGAGCGTAGACCCCATGCTCGAGGAGGGGAAGCGCCTGGCCGGGCTGTAGGAGGAAGGCGATATCGTGAGCGCGGAGAGACGGGACGGCGACTCCCTCGAGAAGGTCGCCGAAGAGGTCAGGAAGTGCACCCTCTGCCCGCTGTGCAAGTCGCGGACGCACGCGGTGCCGGGCGAGGGCAACCCGCGCGCGAAGCTGATGTTCATCGGCGAGGGGCCGGGGTATCACGAGGACCGGCAGGGTCGGCCGTTCGTGGGCGCCGCGGGCTCGTTCCTGAACGAGATGCTGAGCTCGGTGGGGCTCGAGCGGGAGGACGTGTTCATCACGAACGTGGTGAAGTGCCGGCCTCCCCAGAACCGCGACCCGCAACCGGCGGAGATCCAGGCGTGCAGCCGGTACCTTGAGCGCCAGGTACAGATGATTGATCCGGCCGTGATCGTGACCCTCGGCCGGCACTCGATGGCCAAGTACTTCCCGAACGAGCGGATATCGAAGATCCACGGCCAGCCCCGCAGGATCGGCGGCAGGACCGTCGTCCCGCTGCTGCACCCGGCGGCCGCGCTCCACAAGCCGGAGCTGAAACAGACGGAGCTTGAGGACTTCGCCCGCCTGCCGAAGATCCTGGAGGAAGCGCTGGCCCGGCAGTCCGGGGAGGACGACGAGGGCTCCCAGGAGATGGACCAGCTCAAGCTGTTCTGATCCCGCGGGCCTGACCGTGGATCTGGTTTCAGAGGTGTCGAATTGCCAAGGAACAGGGTACGCGTAATCCCACTCGGAGGGGTGGGCGAGGTCGGCAAGAACATGATCGCGATCGAGTACGACAACGAGATACTCGTCGCGGACTGTGGACTCGCCTTCCCGGAGGACGACATGCTCGGGGTGGACCTGCTCATCCCCGACATCAGCTACCTGCGCAGGTCGCGCAAGCGCGTGGTGGGCTACTGCATCTCGCACGGCCACGAGGACCACATCGGCGGCCTGCCCTACATCCTGCGGGAGATCAACGCTCCCGTGTACGCCACCCCGCTCACGCGCGGGCTGATAGACGTGAAGCTGAGGGAAGCCGGGATACTGCGCGACACCGACCTCAGGACGTACGAGGACGGGGACACAGTGCAGGTCGGCAACAGCTTCACCGTGCAGCCGTTCCACGTCAGCCACAGCATCCCGGACGCCGTGGGCCTGGCCGTGACCTGCCCCGCGGGCACGCTCGTCTATACGGGCGACTTCAAGTTCGATCAGACGCCGGTGGACCAGCGGCTGTCCAACTTCGCGAGGATAGCGGAGATCGGCGGCAGGGGCGTGCTCGTGCTGATGTCGGACTGCGTGCACGTGGAGACGGAGGGACACACCCCGAGCGAGGCGGTCGTCGGCGACACGTTCCGCAAGGTGTTCTCGCAGGCCGAGGGCCGCATCATCATCGCGACCTTCGCCTCGCTGATCGCGCGGGTCCAGCAGGCTATCAACGTCGCGGAGGAGTACGGGCGCAAGGTGGCGGTGGTCGGCCGCAGCCTGGAGGACAACGTCGAGATGGCGCTCGAGCTCGGCTACCTGCGCCCCCCGCGAGGCACGCTCGTGCCCCCGTACGAGCTCTCGAGGGAGCCGCCCGACCGGCAGGTGCTGATAGTAACGGGCAGCCAGGGCGAGCCGACGAGCGTGCTCAACCGGATCGCCAATCGCGACCACCGGCATGTTAAGCTACAGGAAGGGGACACCGTGATCATCTCGGCGACGCCGATCCCCGGCAACGAGACGGCGGTGTCGAGGATCATTAACAACCTGTTCAAGCAGGGCGCGAACGTGATCTACAGCGCCATAGAGAAGGTCCACGTCTCCGGCCACGCCAGCTCCGACGAGTTGAGGCTGATGCTGAACCTCACGAAGCCCAAGTTCGTCGTGCCGATCCACGGCGAGACGCGCCACCTGATGCTGTACAAGCGCCTGGCGATGAGCGTGGGCGTGCCGGAGCAGAACGTGCTGATCCCCGAGAACGGGGCCGTGATGGAGTTCGGCCCGGACAGCGCCAGGATAGTCGAGCACACGCCGAACAGCTTCGTGTTCATAGACGGCGTCTCGGTCGGAGAGGTGGACCACGTGGTGCTGCGCGACCGGCGGCTCCTCTCTCAGGACGGAATGGTGATCGTGGTGCTCACGATAGACAGGCAGACCGGGAGGATCGTCGCGGGGCCGGACCTGATCTCGCGCGGGTTCGTCTCGCCGAGCGAGGATGCTGGCGTGACCGAGGAGGCCGCCGAGCTGGTCCGCAGGACCTTCGATCACGACGGCCAGGTGCCCTCCGAGTGGAGCTGGGCGCACCGCAAGATCAAGGGCACGCTGGGGCAGTTTCTGTACGAGAGGACGGGCAGGCGGCCGATGATCCTGCCCGTGGTCATGGAGGTCTGAGCATCCCCTGCTCCGGCCTCCGCTCAGCTCAGGAGGTTGCGAGTGGGAGCGGGCACGAGACAGACGAGCAGACCGGTGGCGAAGGGGCCGGGCGGAGCGAGGCGGGCGACGGGCGCTCGCTCGAGCAGGTCCCGCGCC
>CADDYR010000096.1 GCA_902810765.1 Chloroflexota bacterium | reverse complement strand
AGGCAACACCCTCACCTCGGAGCAGGTGCGCAACGAGGTGCACTACATCCGCGGCGACCTGGTGCGCCTGTTCGTCACGATCGCGGTGGTCGTGATCTTCATGGTAGTCGCCGGGATCGTGTTCGGCTAGAGGCATCGCCGAGAACCTGCGGTCCGCGCCGGCTCGCTGCACGAGCAGCTGCGGCCGTGCTTCCAGAGGCATTACAGGGCGATGTCTATCCCGGCTCCCCGGTCAGTGATACCCTTCGATCAGCTCCTGCCTGATGATACCCTCTCCGGGTAGTGGAGTGCTGATGGGGAGGAGGTCGCAGTAGTAGAAGCGCCCGTCGCGGAGCACCACCTCTCCCCGGGTCCACGTGATCGGCTCGTGGAAGACAGGTCCGGCGTACACGAACGTGTGGAACTCGCCGTTCTCTCCGCACGGGTCCACCCCCGCGGGCAGCTCCGACAGGAACCCTGCGTCGAGCTCCCTCCCCGCCCACGATCCGTCGAGGGCACGCGAGTCCACACAGGTGGTAACTGCCCGGTAGCCCTTACGAACGAACTCGCAGATGAGGTCGCGGGTATCGAGTCCCCACAGAGGAAACACCGGGCGCACCCCGGCCCTCGCGAGGCGCTCCTCCCGGTAAGCCCTCACGTCCTCGAGGAAGATGTCGCCGGAGACCGCCGCCCGCACGCCCCTGTCACGGAGACGGGCGTTGGCCTCGGCCATCCGAAGGTCGTACTCCTCGTTCGAGCAGTCCTTCGGGATCAGCACCACCTCGAGGGGGGTGCCGAGCGACGCCGCCTGTAGCTCCAGGAGCGCCCGCCGTACGCCGTGCATGCTCACCCGGTCGTAGTCCTCGGTGACCGTCGTGAGCAGGCACGCGATCTCGTACTCCCCCGAGCTCAGGATCTCGTGCAGCGCGAGTGTGCTGTCCTTGCCACCGCTCCAGAGCACGACCGCCTTCTCGACCATCGAACCGTCCTTTCCGGGCACTCGTACAGTATATAATCGGACCGCGCGGGCGAGGAGGTGGCGATGCGTATAGTCTCGATGCTGGCGAGCGCGACCGAGATCGTGTGCGCGCTGGGGCTCGGAGATCAGCTCGTGGGCGTCTCCCACGAGTGCGACTACCCTCCCGAGGTGGTGCGGTCCAAGCCCGTGGTCACGCGCCGTCCGTTCGATCCAGACGAGCTCACGAGCGCCGAGATAGACGCGATCGTGACGGAGAGCGCGACCGTCGGCCGCGAGCTGTACCACGTGGATGCCGGGGAGATCTCGCGGCTTCGGCCCGACCTCGTGCTCACTCAGGGACTGTGTGAGGTCTGCGCTGTGTCGGTGAGGTCCGTGCGCTCGTCCCTGCCCGAGGGGCCGCGGGTGCTCTGCCTGAACGCAGGCAGCCTCGAGGGCGTGCTCTCGGACTTCCGGACCGTGGCAGACGCTGCTGGCGTGAGCGAGCGGGGGCGCGAGGTGGTGGGGCAGCTGGTCGGGCGGATCGAGCGCGTGAGGAGCCGGGCGCAGGGCCTCGAGCGCAGGAGGGTGGCGTGCCTCGAGTGGCTCGATCCACCCTACAACGGCGGTCACTGGGTGCCGGAGATGGTGGAGGCCGCGGGCGGGTAGGACGTGCTGGGTGTGGCCGGCGAGCCCTCGCGCAGGATCGAGTGGGCGAGCGTCGTGGAGGCGCGGCCAGAGGTGCTGCTCCTGATGCCCTGCGGGTTCGGGCTCGAGAGGCCGCTGGCCGAGGCGAAGCTGCTCTCCCGCCTGCCCGGGTGGGCGGACCTGCCCGCGGTGAGGTCGGGCGAGGTGTGGGCGGTGGACAGCACCTCGTACTTCAGCCGGCCGGGACCGAGGCTCGTGGACGGGCTGGAGACGGTCGCGAGCGTGCTCCACCCCGAGGTGTTCGGCCCTCCCGACCCCCGCGTCGCTTGCCGAGCGCCAACGGGTTCATGACGCTCTAAGCGATGTCGTCATGCGACCCAGTATGCCTGGATCTGGGCTGGCGCGGGGCGAGGGCTTGCTCGATCTGGTCCAGATGCTCGTTGCGGTGACCACCCCTCCTGAGCACCCAAGGGATCCTGGTCTTGAATAGGACGGAGCCAAGGATCGCACCGACGAGCTCGAGGTCCAGCGATTCGATCTTGCGGTCCAGACTGTTCGCAGCCGCGATTGCCGCCAACGCTTTCTTGCGCGGCTCCGCGCTCGACCATTCGGGCAGGAGCTCATCGTTCAAGCCGTACCAGTACTCGCCGTCGAGGGATCGGTCCCAGTCCTCCAGCTCCACCGTAGTTCGGAACCCTCGCCGCTCCCACTCTCCCAGCCACCTTTCGATCTGCTGGTCCCAGAACGCGAGATGTGCCAGAGTGGCCGAAACGGTCCATCCGCCCCCAACCGGCCTGCGCAGATCCTCGTCGCTCAGGGCTTCGACCATACACCGCAGACGTTGCTGACTGATCCGGTTCGACTCCAGACACGACTCGAAATCCACCATCGCTACGCACTCTCCTACGACATCGTCTGATGACTCGTAATGTTATGCCCTTTCGGTCTCTATCACCACGGAATAGGGAACGAACCTATCCAGAGCTTCGGCACCAGTAGATAGCTCGGCGACCAACAACCCTGGCTGATGGAGGGGGGACTTGGCGAGTACCGAGCCGGTCGCATCATAGATCACCGCCCCTCCGAAGCACCCGTCCACCTCGCCCACGTAGTTTGCGAGCAGGGTGGGAGTGCATGCACGTGCGGCGTGGAGACCATAAGCCTCGATCTCTGACGTCTCCCACTCCTGCTCGTCGTGAACGTCATCGTCGAACCCACGAGCCATCGGAAGGAGGAGCCAGTCCGGGTCGAGCGCGCGTACCCGATCCAGCAGCGTGTCGTCCGTGATGTCTCCGCATATCAGGAAGGCAAGCTTTCCCAGATCGGTATGTGCCACCGAAATCTCGCTGCCGTGGCGGTAGACGTCAGGATCGTCGCCTCGACGGTGCCATCCCCGGCTGATCCGGCGGTACTTCAGCAGCAGACGGCCATCGGGGCCGAAGAGGAGCGCGGAGTCGTATAGCCTGCTATCTTCCCTTTCGAGCACACCGATGCCCAGATGGATGGAGCTATCACTGGCGAGGCGCGATAGCCTCTCGATCTCCGCGCTGGGCACGGTCACGGCGAGCTCGTAATCGTGCGCCGGTACCCCGCTGTGCAGGAAGCCCGTGAGTGCGGTTTCGGGGAAGAGCACGAGGTCCGCCCCTTCGTCGCCCGCCTCGTGAACGAGGGCCCGGACGGTGGACAGGTTAGCGCCCCTATCCCGACCAATCCTGGGCACGGCGATGGCAGCTCTCACCGTCGTCTCCTGTTAGCCCGTCCGAGGAATCATCGCGCCAGACAGAAGCCTGACATCTCGCCTCCGAAGCTCGAGTATAGCTGAGTCCCCGAGATAGCGCCCAACGTGTCATTCCAAGCAGAAGGCGGAGGAATTTTATCTAGCCCTTGCATGGTCCTTTGATTCACTCAGGAGGACAGTCCGGGGTGTACCAGGCTCCCCGGAGTCTGCCTCTTCGCTCCGCTCGGAGCGGGCTCCCAACGCTCGGAGCCTCATACGCCGCCTATGGCGGGCACTTGCGCGTGCTCAGTTCGATGAGGCTTGACTCGGGAGGCGGACGGGTGTAGTATCTGGGGTACAAACGATTGCGCAACCGTTTGCGCAGGAGGGGGGAGCCAGCAGTTGACCACGATGCGGGACGTCGCCACCCACGCCGGGGTCTCCGTGTCCACGGTCTCCCACGTCATCAACGGCACCAGGAGGGTCGAGCCCGAGACCGTCGAGCGCGTGAGAGAGGCCATTGCGACCCTTGGTTACCGCCCGAACCTCATCGCCAGAGGGCTCAGGCGCCGCGAGACCCGCACGATCGGCCTGATCGTGCCCGACAACTCCAACCCTTTCTTCGCCGACCTCGCGCGCGTCATCGAGGACCGGGGGTTCGAGCGGGGATACAGCGTCATCCTGTGCAACTCCGACCTCTCGGAGGTCAAGGAGTCGACCTACGTGGACGTGCTGCTCTCCAAGCAGGTGGACGGGCTCGTGCTCATCTCGTCGAGCAACAGGCCGAGGCAGCTCAGGAGGGTGCTCTCGGCGCGCGTGCCCGTCGTCGTCGTGGACCGGGAGTTCGACGCGCTTCCGGTGGACCAGGTGCTCGTGGATAACGAGGAGGGAGGGTACCTCGCGGGCGAATACCTGGTCGGGCTGGGGCACAGGCGCATCGGCTGCATCGCGGGGCCGAGGGACGCCACGCCCAGCGCGAAGCGGGTTGCGGGCTTCCGCCGCGCGCTCGCCGAGGCGGGGGTGGACCTGCCGCCCGAGGCGGTCGTGAGAGGGGACGGTCGGTACGAGGGCGGCGAGAGCGCGATACGCGAGCTTCTCGGGCGGAGCCCGGGGCTCACCGCCGTGTTCGCGTACAACGACCTGATGGCCATCGGCGCGCTCGGGGCGCTGCGCAGGGCGGGCATATCCGTGCCGGGTGACGTCTCCGTGATCGGCTTCGACGACATCCAGCAGGCGTCCGCGATGGTCCCCTCGGTCACGACGATCGCGCAGCCCGCTGTGGAGATGGCGCAGGCGGCGCTGGACCTCCTCCTGGGGCGCATACGGCGCGTCGAGGAGGGGCCGATGAAGGTCGTGCTCCACACCTGGCTGGTGGAGCGCGAGAGCTGCCGCCGGATCGCCCAGGCTCAGACGGAGGAGGTGGTCACCTCACCCCGAGCGTCGAACGTTCCGTATCCCTGAGAGCATCAACTCGAATTCAGGGTCCGCACTCCCAAACGAGGCAAGGAGGACCAAAGTGAAGGTACAGACCCGGATCAACAGCTTCTACGCGGTGGTCGCGACGCTCGTGCTGCTGCTGCCGCTGATCACCGCGTGCGGTGCGTCGAAGACCGGCCAGACGGGGGGCGCCACCCAACAGCCCACCTCCGCGCCGCCCGCGAGCACCGCGCAGTCCACCAAGGCGGCCGTGCCGCCCACGACGGCTCCAGCGGCCTCGGCTACCACGGCTCCGATGGCGTCCGCCACCGCCGGACCCTCCGCGACCGCGGCAGTGCCGACGAGCGGAGCCGCTACCGCCGGGCCGACAGCCACGACCGCGGCGCTCAAGTTCCCGCCGCTCTCGAGCCTCAGCCCGAGCATCCCCGAGCCGAAGAGCCCCGTTACGATCACGTTCGAGTCGTGGATCCAGGGGGCGACTCTGCAGAAGCTGTACAGCCAGTTCCACAAGCTCCACCCGAACATCACGGTGAAGTTCATAACCGCGACGTCGGACAACGAGCAGGACAAGCTCACCACCCAGATCGCCGGGGGCAACGCGCCCGACACGGCCTACGTGGACGCGGGCTGGGTGCAGGACTTCGCGGACAAGAACGCGCTGGTGAACCTCGACCCGTACATCGCGAAGAGCAAGGCCGTGGACCCGAACGACTACGTGACCGCATGGCGCAAGATGGCCACGTACAACGGCCACATGTACGGCCTGCCGTTCGACGGTGAGACCACCGGCCTGTTCTACCGCACAGACCTGTTCAAGGCCGCAGGGATCACCCACCCGCCGAAGACCTGGGCGGAGTTCAAGGCCGACGCTCAGAAGCTTACGCAGCCCTCGAAGAAGCAGTACGGCTTCGCGATCTTCGCGCCCGAGGCCTCGTACTACTTCCTGTCGTGGCTGTGGCAGGCAGGCGGACGCTACATCTCCCCCGACGGCAAGCACATCACCCTCGACACCCCGCAGGCGAAGAAGGCCGCCGAGTTCTACGTCGGGCTCAGGAAGTACTCGCCTCCAGACCTGTACAACTCCAACTCCTACGATGCGCGCACCGCGTTCGCAACCGGCAAGGTCGCGATGTACGTCGCGGGCGCGTGGTTCGCCGGGGAGATGGCGGGGCCGTTCAAGAAGGACGTCAAGAACAACTGGTCGGCCGCGCCCCTGCCGTGCGACGTGCGATGCGCCAACCAGATCGCGGGGGACTCCCTCGTGATGTTCAGCCAGAGCAAGAACCGCGACGCGGCCTGGAAGTGGATCGAGTTCCTGGCGGCGCCGCAGAACATGCTTACTTTCAACATCGGCACGAAGCAGGCCCCCGGCACCCTCCTGCCGCCGCGCAAGTCGCTGCTCGCCAACCCGGCGCTGTACAAGTACATGCCCGTGCTCAGGCAGTTCGCGGCGATGATGAAGACCGGCGAGGTCGTCGGACAGGGCACGAACCTCCCCAGCAGCTTCTTCAAGATCGACACGATACTGAACGACGAGCTCGGCAAGGCGATCTACGGACAGGAGACGGCCGACCAGGCGATGGAGAACGCGACGAAACAGGGACAGGCCATCCTCGACAGGTCGCAGGGGCACTAGCCCCTATCCGTTCCCGGCGACGGGGTCCTCGAGGACCCCGTCGCCGGGCTACCCCGGAGGTGATCTCAATGGTTGCAGCCCCGAGATCTAAGGGAGCCTCGGCGGCGAGGGACCTGCTACGCCAGATGCGCAAGGAGTGGACGGCGTACCTGTTCCTGTCGCCCTGGTTCATCCTGTTCTCGGTGTTCACGCTCTTCTCGGTGATCTTCTCGTTCTACCTGAGCTTTCACGAGTGGAACATCCTCGAGCCGCAGAAGCCGTTCGTCGGACTCCAGAACTACATCCAGCTCTTGCACGACAGCCTGTTCCTCGAGTCGGTCGGCAACACCCTGTACTACACGGTGCTCTCCGTGCCCCTCTCGATGGTGCTGGGCCTGCTCATAGCCCTGATGCTCAACAACCAGATCCGGGCCCGCGGCCTCTTCCGCACGATGTACTACGTGCCCGTGGTCACCCCGCTCGTGGTGGCGGCGATCATCTGGAAGTGGGTGTACAACGGGGACTACGGCCTGCTGAACTACTACCTGCTCAAGCTGCACATCATCGGCCACCCGATCGGCTGGCTCTCCGACCCCAACCTGGCGATGCCGTCCGTGGTGATGGTGAGCGTGTGGAAGGGCGTGGGGTTCCAGATGGTCGTGTTCCTGGCGGGGCTGCAGGCGATCCCGCAGGAGTTCTACGACGCCGCGAAGGTGGATGGGGCGGGGGTGTTCAACCGCTTCCGCCACGTCACGATCCCGCTGCTCGCACCGACGACCTTCTTCGTCGCCGTGATCTCGGTGATCGGCTCGTTCCAGGTGTTCACCGAGATCTTCATCATGACGAACGGCGGACCGGTGAACCGCACGACCACGATCGTGTACTACCTGTACCAGACAGCCTTCAAGGAGTTCGACATGGGCTACGCCTCCGCAATGGCCTACGCCCTGTTCGCGATCGTGTTCGTGTTCACCCTGCTGCAGCTGCGCTACTTCCGACGGCGCGAGGTCGAGTACTAGAGGAGAGTGAGTCAATGGCAGTGCTGAGCCGCGACGCCGTAACGAGCAGCGCCTCGGTGGCCCGACGCAGGTCGCTCGGCAGCCGCCTGCGCGGGATGGGATGGAAACTGCTGCTGTACGCCGTGCTCATCGCGGGCGTGATGATCTTCATAGCGCCGTTCGCCTGGATGATCACCGCCTCCGTCCAGAGCCTGGAGGACATGTTCAGCTGGCCGCCCTCGTGGATCCCCGTGAACCCCACGTTCGCGAACTACGCGCAGTTCTTCCAGCAGGAGAACGTGGCGCGCTGGTTCCTGAACAGCGCGTTCGTCGCGATCTCCGTGACGGCGCTGCAGCTGTTCTTCAACTCCCTCGCGGCGTACACGTTCGAGAAGCGTAGGTTTCCGGGCAGGGAGCCCCTGTTCCTGCTGATGCTGGGCACGATGATGATCCCCGGCCAGGTCACGCTCATCCCCGCGTACCTCATCCTGAAGCACGTCCCGCTGTTCGGCGGGAACAACCTGCTGGGGCAGGGCGGGCACGGATGGCTCGACTCGTACTGGGGGCTGATAGCTCCGGCCTCGGTGAGCGCCTTCGGTATCTTCCTGCTCCGCCAGTACATGAAGAGCGTACCGAACGAGCTGCTCGACGCCGCGCGGATAGACGGCGCCGGAAGCTTCCGCATCTACTGGCAGGTCGTCCTGCCGCTGTGCATGCCCGCCCTCGCCGCGATGGGCATCTTCACCTTCACCTACGAGTGGGACGACTTCTTCTGGCCGCTGATCATCATCAGCAGCGACAACCTGTTCACCGTCCAGCTGGGGCTGGCGACGTTCATCGTGAAGAACCGCACGATCTGGAACCTGGTCATGGCGGGCTCGGTGGTCGCGACACTCCCGGTGCTGATCGCGTTCCTGCTGTTCCAGAGGCATCTGATCAAAGGTATAGCCCTCACGGGGCTGAGATAAGGCGGGAGGTCGAGGTGAAGGTAGCGGTCCTGCGCGCGCCGCGCAGCTTCGAGTTAGTCGAGGAGCCCGAGCCGGAGATCAGGCCGGACGAGGTGCTGCTGCGGGTAGCGGCCTGCGGGGTGTGCACCTCCGAGCTGGACGTGTGGACCGGCGCCGCGGGCGACTCCGGGTTCCCGCGCTTCCCGGGCCACGAGGTCAGCGGCACGGTCGAGCGGGTGGGGTCGGAGGTGACCGGGCTCGAGCCCGGTCGCACGGTGGCGGCGTGGGTCACTAGCCGGTGGTTCGGGGAGTACGTCGGGGTGCGGGCGGAGCACTGCCTGCCCGTCGAGGGGGCCCCGGAGCAGCTCGCGCTCGCGGAGCCGCTGGGATGCGCGGTCAACGCGGTCGAGCTCGCGAACGTGTCGCTCGGCGACGACGTGCTCGTCGTGGGCGCCGGCTTCATGGGCGCCCTCGTCCTTGAGCTCGTCGCGATGCAGGGGGTGCGCGAGCTCGTCGTCGCGGACACGCGGCCCGAGGCGCTCGAGCGCGCCCGCGCCCTCGGCGCGACCCGGACGATCAACCCGGCGAGCGAGTCCCTGCCTGACGCGGTCTCGGAGCTCACGGGCGGCAGGGGAGTGGACGTGGCGTTCGAGGTCACCGGAGCCCAGCAGCCCCTGCTGGTGCTCGGGGACGTGACGAGGATGAGCGGCAAGATCGTGATCGTGGGCTACCACCAGGGCGGCGAGCGCCGCATCCCCCTAGCGCAGTGGAACTACAGGGCATATCAGATACTCAACGCGCACTTTCGGGAGCCCTCCACCATCCTCCGCGGGATGCGCATCGGGATGCGGCTGCTCTCGTCCGGGCGGCTCGGCCTGGACGGACTGGTAACCCACAGGTTCCCGCTCGAGGAGGTGAACCGGGCGTTCGAGGTCGCGGAGGAGAAGCCGCGGGGCTTCGTGAAATCGGTCGTGTGCGTGGACCACGGACAGGAGGCGTAGGACATGCCGGTAGTGGACAGAAGAGAGTTCGGCGGAAGGTTCCCGGTAAAGGAGAACTCTCAGAGGCTTGCGAACTACCGCTACCTCGAGGTGCAGCTGATGGAGATGATCGGCGGGTGGTCGCACACCACGCCGCAGCTCGCCTACAAGGCCACGTTCGGCTACCACGTCTACGACCACGCGCTCGCCGCCGACCTGCTCGGGGAGAGGCTGGAGCAGCTCAGGTCAGGGCGCGAGCGGGAGGAGCCGGCGACCGACGGGTTCGCGCGGCTGTGCGAGCACGTCTGGAACCTCGGCTCGACCGCCGACCGGCTCGTCGCCGTGTACCGTGTGCTCGAGCCCCACCTGGTGAGCACCTACGTCTACCACGCGGACGCCACGGACCCGCTCGCGGACGCCCCGACCGTGCGGCTGCTGCGCCAGCTCGCCTCGATGGACCAGTCGCACGTAGCCTGGGGGCAGGCGGTGCTCGACTCCCTCACCCGGAGCCCCGGCGACCGCAGACGGGCGCTCGAGGTGCAGGCCGACCTCGAGGCGCGCCTGGTGGAGTGCGGAGGGGTCACGGGGCAGGGCGTGGAGTCGCACTGGCTGACGTTCCACAGCGCGCGCGCCGAGGAGAGGCCGCGGACGCGCACGAAGCGGGGCAAGGGGGGCTACCGCTTCCGCAAGCGCTCCCCCGCCAGGTCCCATCCGGTGGTCGAGCCACCGTTCTGGTTCTCAGGGAACAAGGAGGACTTCGCCGTGTACCGGGCGGAAGACGAGTGGTCGCTCGAGGGATTCCGGCACAAGTTCCACCAGCTGCTGTACGGCGAGGTCGAGACGACCGACCGGATGGGCAAGATGATCGCTGAGTTCCCGGAGCTCCCGTGGGAGATGCGCCTGGAGCTGGCGCACCAGATGTGGGACGAGGCGCGGCACATCGAGATCGTCGCGAAGGCGTGCGAGGACGAGCTCGGGGCACGGCTCGGGTACGGCCCCTGGCCGCTCGTGTGGTGGTGGATGCAGAACGAGGAGGACCCACTCAAGCGCATCACCGTGACGAACTCGTGGTCCGAGGCCAACCTGATGCACACCCTCAGGATGTGGAGGACGGAGGCGGAGAAGCGGGGCTACCACAGGATCGCGGACCTGTGCGACTACCTGCAGGCCGACGAGCTCACGCACGTGAAGCTCGCGACCAACTGGATACGCAGACTCACCGAGGACCGCCCCGAGTATCGGGAGGAGCTGGTCCACTGGGGCACCGAGGCCGCGCGCAGGATTCAGGAGTTCTACGCCCCTCCGGGCTCGGAGCCGCCCGAGGAGGTGCACTTCACCTTCGTGAGGGCCGACGCTGGCGCTCCGGCACAAGTGAACAGCCACGTCATCGGAGAGTAGGGAGGAGCTGAACGTGACCAGGGTACGCATCGGGGTGGTCGGGCTCGGGGAGGTCGCGCAGATCACCCACCTGCCGATCCTCCAGGCGCTCTCCGACCGCTACGAGATCGCGGCGCTCTGCGACATCTCGCGAGAGCTGCTCGAGGCGATGGGCGAGCGATACGGCGTCGGCAGCCTCTACACGGATTTTCGTGAGCTCGCGCGACATCCCGACCTCGACGCGGTGCTTGTGGCGAACAGCGACGAGTACCATACTGACTGCGTGCTCGCGGCCCTGGGCGCGGGCAGGCACGTGCTCGTGGAGAAGCCGATGTGCCTGACCACGCGCGAGGCCGAGGAGATCGCCCGCGCGAGGGACTCATCGGGCAGGAGCGTGATGGTGGGCTACATGCGCCGCTTCGCGCCCGCGTTCCTCGAGGCGGTGGAGCGCGTGCGCGAGCTCGGGAGGATCAACTACGTCCGCGTGCGCGACCTGATCGGCGCGAACAGCCTGATCATAGAGCAGACGAGCGCCGTGCTCCGGCCAGGAGACCTGCCCGAGTCCGCGCTGCGGGAGAGGACCGAGCGGGGGCAGCGGATGGTGCGCGAGGAGCTCGGCGAGGTGCCGCCCGAGGTCGCGCGGGCCTACCGCCAGCTCTGCGGGCTGGGCTGCCACGACCTCTCCGCGATGCGCGAGCTCATCGGCTTCCCAGAGCGCGTGGTCTCCGCCACGCAGTGGAACGGGGGCAGGTTCATCGCCGCGATCTTCGAGTACGACGGCTACTGCGCCGTGTTCGAGACGGGCGTGGACTCCCAGCGGCGCTTCGACGCCCACATCGAGGTGTACGGCGAGACCGAGTCGGTGCGGGTGCAGTACGATACGCCCTACATCCGCCACCTGCCGACGACGCTACACAGCTTCAGGACCGAGGGAGACTCCTACGAGGAGGCGGTGGCGCGCCCGACGTTCAAGGACCCGTACACCTGCGAGCTCGAGACCTTTCACGAGGTCGTGGTGGGCAGGGCCTGCCCGAAGACGACCCCTGAGGACTTCATCGAAGACCTCAGGCTCTTTGGGATGATCGTCGAGAAGCTGAGGGAAGCCTGATCTCGAGGTAGCGGGCCTGCCGTGCATCACCAGGCAGGGCAGACGCAACTACTACGAGAGCGGGGCCTCGGCGTCGCTCCGACGTCCCGAGCTGGCCCACGCGGCGTTGGGTCAGCTCGCGGAACCTGCCGTCGTTCGTGGCAGGAGGCTAGGATACCAGGAGCCCTACGCCGAGGGACACGACGCCCGCCCCCAGCGACACGATCCCGGCGTAGAGGAGCACGATCAGCCGGTTCGGGCTCGTAGCGCCCTTGCCCGCCGACGACAGGAAGAATCCGGCGGGGATCAGGATCGCGGCGACCGGTACCCCCTCCCGCGCGAGCACCTGAGGCAGACCCGACAGGCCGACGGCGTCGGCGAGCACCTGACACACGAGCGCAAGGATCACCAGCACCCCTGCGTGGGCGTGGCCCGCCCGCGCGAACGCCTGCTGGGACGGCGTCATTGGCACGCTCCCGCGCAGGATCCGCAGCAGGAACAAGCCCCCGTACTCGATGAACACGATCGTCAGCAGGAGTATCCCCGCGGTCAGACGGGTTTCCCTCGACAGCTCGAGCGTCCCCTCCACGATTCCCTCCCGTTTACCTGTCGGCGCGAGCGCGCCCGCCGTGCCACGACCTCGCCTTGTACGCCGAGTGTCCGGAGAGGTGACACGCGACCCCGATCCCCCAGCCCATCATCGGCCAGATGGGCCAGAAGTAGCCCGCGCCCGTCACCGCCCAGATGCCGACGAGCAGGAGCATCACGAGCACGTAGGTCGTGAAGTGCGCGTTCGCTATCGCCCTGAGGACGCGTCCGTGGCCCCCGCTTCGACCAGCTGGATGCTCCGGCGTTACCCCCCGCGGACGCGGCACGCCGGCCGAGGAGTACAGAGCCTCGACGCGCTCCTCGAGCTCCGCGAGCCCGAGACGCCCCTCCACGTACTGCCGCCGAAGCTCGGCAAACGCGGCGTCCGTGCCGTTCCCGGCAGCACGACGCCTCTCCTCCGCGCCTCCCATCGAAACCTGCCTACCGTTCATGACTCCACCTCCGCTTCGGAGCGCCCGCTCCGCATACCCTCCAGTGTCCGTATCGTCTCGTCGCACCACTCGACGAGCGCCCGCGAGACGTGCCGCCCATAGCTCAGGGTCGCGAGCCAGTACGGCAGGCCCGGATGCGTGGACTGGTGCTCGTGCAGCCATCGCTCGATCTCCGCGTACCGCTCGAGGAGCCTCAGGTGCAGCTCGCGATGGTCGCGGGCCTTCTCCAGGCCGTTCTCCACGGGCGTCTGCCAGGCGAGGAAGAGCTTGAGGAGTATCTCGACCCGCCCGACGTCGTGCTCGGCCGGATCGAGAAGCCAGCGACGGAGCTCCTCGCGGCCCGCATCGGTGATCTCGTACACCCTGCGGTCGGGGCGCCCCTCCTGATGCTCCAGCGCGCACGTCGCCAACCCCTCCTGCACGAGCTGCCTGAGGATGGGGTAGATCTGGCCGTAGCTCTCGCTCCAGAAGTTCGCGAGGCTCCGCTCGATCGTCTTGCGCACGTCGTAGCCGGACATCGGCCCGAGGCTGAGCACCCCGAGGATCGCGTACCTGCTCTTGTTCTGCCTGGCCATCATATATCTCCCTGATATATATCTAGATGATACATTATCCGCGAGGCCCCGTCAAGAGGCAGCGCCCGCTCCCGGGCACCCCTGTCAGGTTTTGAGGGCAAAGGGCGATAGGTATATGATGGATGCAGTCGCGGAGGAGCGCACGATGACCCTGGCCATAGCGGACGAGAGGCTCGAGGGAGAGCGCGCGAGGCTCGTGAGGCTGTGCTACCGGATCACGGGCAGCGCGGACGCGGCAGAGGACCTCGCGCAGGAGACGCTGTACGAGGCTCTTCGCAACGCCCACAAGCTCCACGATTCCTCCGGTT
>CADDYR010000095.1 GCA_902810765.1 Chloroflexota bacterium | reverse complement strand
AGATGGAGTCGTAGCCGAGGGAGTCGGCCTCTCGCGCCACCCGGGTCATCGCCTCGTACTTTGCCACAGGGTCTGGTATCTCCACCAGGTCCATCCTCCACCCCTGCGGCACGAACACCCCGAACCTGATGCCGGAACTGGCTGCGGACATGGTGCTCTCCCCTCGATGCGCTCGAACTTTCCCCGAAGACTCGCCTATTATAGAAGCTGAGCCTGCGGTGGGCGACACCCGCCCGCCGAGCGAGATCGTCTGGAGAGGACCTGCATATGACCCTGGCGGAGGGGTGCGTGCTGTTCGTGGCCGCGTTCGCGGCGGGCGCGCTGAACTCGGTGGCCGGAGGTGGAAGCTTCATATCGTTCCCGGCGCTGATCTTCACCGGCGTGCCCGCCCTGTACGCGAACACGACGAACTCGGTCGCGATCTGGCCGGGGTCGGTCGCGAGCGTCGGCGCGTACCGCGGAGAGCTGGCGAAGCGCCACGAAGGGCTGTTGCTCATGTCGGTCGTGAGCATCGTCGGCGGGATCGTCGGCGCGGTGGTGCTCCTGCGCACCTCGCCGTCGGTGTTCGTGAGCCTCGTGCCGTACCTGCTGCTGCTCGCGACGCTGCTGTTCGCGTTCGGGGGCAGGCTCACGCGCTGGGTGCGGAGCAGGGTGTCGTCGGGGAACCTCTTGAGCGGGCACAACTCGCGCCCGGTCGTCGCGGGCGTGGCGCTGCTACAGCTCGTCATCGCCGCCTACGGGGGCTTCTTCGGAGGGGGCATGGGGATCCTGCTGCTGGCGAGCCTGTCCATGCTCGGCATGGAGAACATACACACGATGAACGGGTACAAGGTCGTGCTGACGACGTTCATCAACGGCGTGGCGGTGGCGCTGTTCATAATTGCGGGCGCGGTGGTGTGGCCGAAGGCACTGCTGATGGTCGTGGGCTCCATCGTGGGGGGATACGCGGGCGGCTACTACGCCCAGAAGATCAACCCGAAGTACGTGCGGGCGTTCGTGATCGCGCTGGGTCTCGGGCTCACGGCCTACTTCTTCGTCCGAGGGTAGGGGCCTGAGGCAGTCGCGCGGAGTGGATCGAGAGCGAATGGGGGAAGCAATGAAGATAGGCGTCGTGATACCTCTCGGCAGGAACGAGCACCTGGGGCGCCCGAGGACCTACCAGGAGGTGCGCGAGCTCGCGCTCGCGCTCGAGCGTGCGGGGTTCGACTCGGTGTGGCTGTACGACCACCTGCTGTACAGGCGTCCGGGAGGGTCGTCCGCCGGCGTGCAGGAGGTCTGGACGTTCCTCTCCGCGCTGGGCGAGGCGACGAGCCGCGTGGAGCTCGGCACCCTCGTGCTCTGCACCGTGTTCCGCAACCCCGCGCTCACCGCAAAGATGGCGGCGGCGCTCGACGACCTGACCGGCGGCAGGCTGATCCTCGGCCTCGGTGCGGGGTGGAACAAGCCCGAGTTCGACGCCTTCGGCTATCCGTTCGACCATCTGGCGAGCCGCTTCGAGGAGTCGCTCGAGATCATCGCGCCGCTGCTCAAGGAGGGGCGCGTGGACTTCCGAGGCAGGTACTACTCTGCCGAGGACTGCGAGCTCAACCCGCGGCCGTCCCGGCCGGGCGGACCTCCGGTGCTCGTAGCGTCGTCCGGACCGCGCATGCTGCGAATCACGGCGAGGTACGCCGACATGTGGAACACGGCGTGGTACGGGAAGGCGTCGGGAACCGACGGGATCAGGCGGGAGATGGAGGAGGCGTGCCGTGCGGTCGGCCGCGATCCCTCTACGCTCGAGGTGACGGTGGGCGTGAAGGTGGGCTATCCGGAGATCGCGGGGCCGGAGGAGATGCCTCGGGACTACCTGACGGGCTCGGCGGAGGAAGTCGCGGCCGGGCTGGACGAGTACCGCAGGGCCGGCGTCGGCCACGTGATCTGCTGGTGTGCGCCGGACACCACCGAGGCCGTGACGCGCCTCACCGAGGTTTTCCACGCGTACAAGCGGCTGGGCTGAGGCATACGAAGGGGGCAGGACGAGATCTCGTCCTGCCCCCTATTCGTGATGTCCGGGCAGCGGGATTGCTCGAAGGCGACTTACCTGGCCGGGCTGCACTCGGCGCAGTCGTCCAGGAAGTACCTGCCGCGCAGAGCGCATCCGGCGGATATCAGCGCGCTGGAGACCTTGTCGGCGACCCAGGAGCTCGGGCCGCTCTTTATGGGCAGCAGGCTGTCGGCCACCTGCCACTCCTCGGCCTCGCGCATCAGCAGCGCGTGCCTCTCCTTGCCGACGGAATCGAATGAGTAAAGCCAAACCGGACTGATAGTAGCATCCCCCCAATCGCAAATGCATCGTGTATCTGGCTGATCCCGAACCTGTCCTTCGGGGATGGCGGCGGAAACGCTCGGGGATGACGGCGGAGCTCTCGCATCGCGACGATCCGAGGAGGCGCTCGCAGCTCCCGCTGCCCGATCGGAGTCGCCGAGCTGGATCAATCGGATCGCCGGGGGCGCCCGGCCGCACCCCACGCTCCCGTCCACTACCTACAACGTTCGAACCGCCCGGAATATTCCAGGGTCGCACACTCCAGCCGGGAGGGAGTGGAGCTCTCGGCCACCCGCCCCGGAGCGTCCGGCTATCCGTAGCTAATCCTGGGGTCGAGGAGGGCGTAGGACAGGTCCGCGAGCAGATTGAACAGCACTACGAGCGCGGAGGTCATCGCGAGCACGTCCATCATCACCGGGTAGTCCGTGGCGTCCACCGCCTGCACGAACAACAGCCCCATCCCCGGCCACGAGAAGGCGTTCTCCACGATGAACGCTCCGGTGAACAGCAGAGGGATGTGCATCGCGGCGACCGTGACCACCGCGAGCCCCGAGTTCCTGAGCACGTGGCGCCGCACGATCAGCCCTTCCCCCAGCCCCTTCGCCTTCGCCGTCCTGACGTAGTCCTGCCCCAGCTCCTCGAGCACGCTCGCCCTCAGGTATCGGATGTAGATCGCCGCGCTGGGCAGAGCGATCGAGAGGGCGGGCAGGACGATGTGCTTGGCCGTCTCCAGGGGGCTCGGACCCCGCAGCAGGTTGTACATCTGGCCGGGTGGCAGGGCGGGCAGCCCCCAGCTCTTCAGCTTCACCGCGAACAGCCAGATGAGCGCGAAGGAGATCACGTATGCCGGTGTGCTCTGGAACGCGAACGCGAGCACGGTGGTGAGGTGGTCGAGCGCGGAGTACCTCCTCACCGCGGACAGCACGCCGAGGGGCAGCGAGATCGCCATCGTGAGCAGGAAGGCGGTGGTCATAAGGATCAGGGTGTTCTCGAGGTGCGAGCCCACGAGGTCGAGCACGGGCTGTCCCGTATGGAAGGAGTATCCCCAGCGGCCGCTCACGATGGTGCGCAGCCAGTAGAGGTATTGCAGGTAGCGCGGCTTGTCCAGGCCGTAGAGGCGCACGAGCTGCGCCTTCTCCTCCGGCGAGACGAGGTTGGTGTTCTCTAGCCCCCAGCTGGGCGCTCCGAGGGCGAACAACAGGTAGAAGATCACGGCAGTGATCAGGATCAGGAAGGGTATCGCCCCCAGCACCCTCCGTATCACGTAGCCCCACAAGGTCCGGCTCCTCGTCCACTCCTCCCGCGCGGGAACCCCTGTCGGAGGGTATCACCATAGCGCAGTCCGGTCAAAGAGCGGCGGCCGCATCGCACACCACCGCGAGCACACCCGCCGGATCGGCTGGGCTTGACACCGATGGGAAGCGCTGTTATCGTCCATCCAGCAGGAGCGCTGCCCTCGAGGTCTGCTCCGCGTGCCTGCGGCACGTGCCCGAACCAGTGCAATCCCGGCTGAGACTATACTCGACATGTGAGCGCGACGTTTCCTCCCCTCCTGAACGAGCGCACGCGCCTCTGGCTGCTCTCATCAGCGGCCCTGCTCGCGCTCGGGCTGCTCACGCGCCGTCCCGAGGTGCTCATGGTCGGGGTGCTCGTGGCCTCCTCGGTGCTGATCGCGTGGCTGTGGGCCGGCCTTGCGCTCGCCAGGATCAGGTACGAGCGCTCGCTCCTGCCGGACCGCGTGTACGCGGGCGACGATGTAACGCTCGAGATCGCGATCACCAACTCCAAGCCGCTCCTCGTGCCCTGGCTCAGGGTGGAGGAGAGGCTGAGCCTCGGCCTCTCCCCCGCCCCCGTGCAGAGCGTGCGGGTGGATACGGAGCTGCGGGAGCAGGACAAGCAGTGGCGGATGAGCCGCACTACCTCCCTCGGCTGGTACGAGCGGGTGAGGTGGCGCTACGTGCTGGGGTGCCCGTCGAGAGGGTACCACAGGATAGGTCCCGTGGCGCTGCGCTCGGGAGACCCGCTGGGGCTGTACGAGCGCGAGGTAGTGATCGCAGGTGAGTGCCGGGTCACCGTCTACCCGCGCCCCCTCCCGCTGCCGGAGGTCGTCCTGCGACGCACCTTCCCCTTCGAGGGCGAGAGATCGGCCCGCGCGCTGATCGCGGACCCGGCGAACGTGGCGGGCGCGCGGCCGTACTCCGAGGACGATACCTTCCGCACGATCCACTGGAGGGCCACCGCCAGGAGCTCCGAGCTGCTCTCGAAGGTGGTCCTGCCGCTCGTCGAGCCCAGGCTCGTGGTGTTCCTCGACCTCGCGACCTCCGAGCGCGCCGGGATCAACGCCGATCCCGAGCCGGTGGAGCGGGCGATAGGCGCGGCGGTGACCGTGCTGCTGCGGGCCCGCGAGGAGCGCTGGGGCGTCGGGCTGTACGCGAACGGACTCCTGCCGGAGGGTCACAGGCAGGTGGTGCTCTCCCCCGCTAGAGGGGACACGGCGTACTCGGCGCTGATGGGCGTGCTTGCCCGTCTGCCCTCGTTCTTCGCCACGATGCCGCTCTCCGAGCTCATGCGGCGCGAGAGGCGACGCCTGCCGTACGGGGCGGTAGCGGTGGTGATCACATCGGCCCCCACGAGGTCCCTCCTGGCCCGAGTGGAGGCGTACAGGAGGTCGGGGGTCTCGACCGAGCTGCTGGACCTGAGCGGAACGGCCCGAGAGGAGGCGAGGGTGTGAGGGGGCGAGAGCACTCCGCTCTGGTCGCGATGCTGTTACTGGGGGCCGAGGCCAGCCTGACCTACCTGGCCGTGTCGGTACTCGCGCGCTCGCCCCTGGGAGGCCCCTTGCCCTGGCTCTGGCTGTGGGGCACGGGCTGCGCGGCGCTGCTGCTCTCCGTCATCCTGAGAAGGCTCCGGGACCCGTGGGCGCGCTGGGCGCTCCTCGCGCTCTCGGGCGTCGTCGCCTCCCTCGTCTCGGTGCGAGCCCTCTCCTATCCCGACGCCGCGCCCCTGGACTTCACTTGGCTGGTGGACGCCGCGCGGGTCGCGGCGGGGGTCGGGGGGCACGCTCGGGCGAGACCTCAGCTCGTGGCCGGCGCGGTGTTCGGGTTCTGGCTGTGGGAGGGGGCGCGCAGGCCGCCCGACGCCGGGGCTGTGCGCGAGACGCTGATGGTGGGACCGGTGCTCGTGGCTGCGATCACCGCCGCGGCTCTGCTCGTGATCCCGGATTCTGCCTCCCTGCTCGTCCGCTACTTCGCGCTGTTCTTCGCGCTCTGCCTGGTGGGGGTGAGCGTCGCGGAGCGCGGGGGACAGGGTACCGTGCGCCGGGCGCTCTCGGGCCTGCTGCCGATCGCGCTGCCCCTCGCGGCGGTCGGGATCGTCGTGCTCGCCTTCTCTGGAGGGCTGGGCAGCGTGGCCTCGGCCGTCGGGGGATCCTTGCTGGATGTGGCAAACGCGGTCATTGCCGCCATCTCGGCGCTGCTCTCGATACTCTTCCACGGCAACCCTCCCGCAGCCACGCCGGGACGCCTTCAGCGCATGCCCTGTCCGTACCAGGACCCCGGGATGTGTGTGCATCGCCCCGGCGGTGGGCTCTCCATCGAGCCCGCGACCCTCGCGATGGCCGGGCTCGCGGTCGCGCTCGTCCTCGCGGCCTGGTACGTGCTCGGGCACGTCAGGCTCGGGGGCTCGGACGAGGGGGAGGAGAGAGAGTCGGTCTGGAGCGCGCGAGGGGCGGGCAGAGGGCTGACCTCGGTGGTGAGGTCCATCGGGAGGCGGCGAATCGGGCGCGAGGACCCGCTCCGCGGGATGCTGTCCGATCCGGTGTGGAGGTACTCGGCGGAGGTGCGGCTGGCCTACCGCGAGGTCGAGCGGGAGTTCGGCCGGTCGGGCCGGGGCAGGCTGCCTCCCGAGACCGCGAGCGAGCACGCGAGGAGGCTGGGAGGCGGGGCTCTCGGAGAGCTGGTCTCTGTGTACAATCGTGCGCGGTACGGCACGAGGCCCGTGGCGAGAGAGCTGGCTGCGCGTGCCCGTGAGCTTGCGAAGGAGCTGCGAGTGCGATGAGGATCATCGGGCTGAGGGTGTATCACGTGCTGCCCAGGTTCACGTTCGTGCGCGTGGACACGGACGAGGGGATCGCGGGCTGGGGGGAGGCCGTGCTCGAGGGGAAGTCGCGCACCGTCGAGACGGCGCTGCACGAGTACGAGCGGTTCCTGCTGGGGCAGGACCCTCGGCGCATCGAGCACATCTGGCAGGCGCTGTACCGGGGCAACTTCTACCGCGGAGGCCCGATCCTCACGAGCGCGATCAGCGGCATCGAGCAGGCGCTGTGGGACATCCTCGGCAAGTCGCTGGGCGTGCCGGTGTATCAACTCCTCGGTGGGGCCGTGCGCGAGAGGGTCAGGCTGTACGCCCGCGCCGACGGCGACACGCCCGAGGAGTGCCACGCGGCGGCGACATGGGCGCGGGAGCGGGGCTTCACGATGGTCAAGACCGGGGTCTCGCGGATGGCGCACGCGCTCGAGACGCCCGGCTGGCTCGCGCACGAGGTTGCGAGGATAGAGGCCATTCGCGACGCGCTCGGCAAGGACCTCGACCTCGCGGTGGACTTCCACGGCAGGCTCGGCCCGGCGATGTCCATCTGGCTCGCGCGGGAGCTCGAGCCCTATACCCCGATCTTCATCGAGGAGCCCTGTCTGCCGGAGAACGTGGACACGCTCGCGACCGTCGCGCGAGCCACGACGATCCCCGTCGCCACTGGGGAGAGGCTGTTCACGAAGTGGGGGTTCCGGGAGGTGCTCGAGAAACAGGCCGCCGCGGTGCTCCAGCCCGACCTCGCGCACTGCGGCGGGATCCTGGAGGGCAGGAAGATCGCGGCGATGGCCGAATGCTACTTCGCGGCCATCGCGCCGCACAATCCCCTGGGGCCGGTCAACCTCGCCGCGAGCGTGCAGCTCGCCGCCTGCACCCCGAATTTCCTCGTGCAGGAGTTCGCGACGCTGGGGGAGGGGTACCTGGAGCGGCCGTTCGTCGCGCGCGACGGCTATATAGACCTTCCCGCCGCGCCGGGGCTGGGAGTCGAGCCGGACGAGGCGCTGCTGGAGGAGAGGTTGTATCCCGGCGACTGGGACTCGCCGCGGTGGCTCCACGCCGACGACGGCTCCGTCGCGGACTGGTAAGGGCGGGGGCGGCGGCATACAATGGCAACCGAAGGGAAAGGACGCGCGAGATGGCCACGACTACCGGACGGATCAGGCTGAGATCCTGCGGCCGCGAGCTCGAGACCTCGTCGGACGCGCTGGGCGAGCTGCGCAGCTCCGCGGACATAGCAGGCGACGCGGACGTGCTGCGGGAGCGCATGCTCGAGGACGGGTATCTGTACCTGCCGGGCTACCTCGACCGGGATCTGGTGATGGCGGCCAGGAGCAGCGTAACGGACAGGCTCGCCGAGGAGGGGGCGCTCGACCCCGTGTATCCGCCAGTCGAGGCCGTGGCGCGGCCGGGCCTGAGCGTGAAGTTCAGACCAGACCTTGCGAACGGCAACGCGGCGGTGTTCGAGCTCCTGTACACCGGCAGGATGATGAGCTTCTATCGGGAGTTCTTCGGAGAGGAAGTGCGTCACTTCGACTACACCTGGCTCAGGGCCGTCGCGCCCGGCACGGGCACCGCACCCCACGGCGACAGCGTCTTCATGAACCGCGGCACCGACCGGCTCTATACCTCCTGGACCCCTCTCGGCGACATCTCCTACGCGCTCGGCGGGCTGATGATCCTCGAGGGCTCGCACCAGCTCGAGCACGTCAGGGAGGACTACGGCCGCAGGGACGTGGACAGCTACTGCCTGAACCACGAGGACGCGGAGCTGTACGCGACCGGACAGAAGTGGTGGAACGGTTCGATCTCCGAGGACCCGGTCGCGCTGCGTCGAGCGCTCGGGGGGCGCTGGCTCACGACCGAGTACCGGGCGGGCGACCTGCTCGTGTTTACGATGTACACCCTGCACGCCAGCCTGGACAACCAATCCGACCGCGTACGACTCTCTACCGACTCGCGGTATCAGCCGGCCTCCGAGCCCGCGGACGAGCGCTGGGTGGGCGAGAATCCGGTGGGACACGGCCCGGCGGGCAAGCGCGGGCGCATCTGCTGATCGCGGGTCGGAGGATGAGCGAGATAGTCTACCGCGAGATGCGCCCGGAGGACGTGCGGGGGGCGGTCGCGCTGCGCAACGAGGTGTTCGCGAACGCGCCCGTCACCGAGGCCGACTGGGTCTCGGACGGGATGCTCGCCTCGATAGCCGTGATGGACGGCGAGGTGGTCGGGGCAATCCCGCTCGATCCGCGCGAGCTGGTGATAGCGCCCGGGGTTACCGTGCGGGCGCCGTTCGAGAACTCCGTGGGCACCAGGGAGTCGCTGCGGAGCAGGGGCGTCGGCGCGGGGATGATCTCGGCCGCGCGAGATTTCATGCGCGACCGGGCGGACGGGCTGTTCGTGTACCGCGGGGACGAGCGCAGCCGCGGCTACCGATTCTACACCCGCACCGGACACCACGACCTGATGTACACCCGCCGCTTTCGCCTTGCCTCGCCTCGGCGTGACCCGCCTCCGGGCGAGGTGGTCTCGGGTGTCGAGGCGATCAGCGCGCTCGGGGATGAGATGATGTCCGTCTTCCTCTCGACGTACGGCGCCTTCGGCGGTTATCCACGCAGGCACGAGGGATATTGGGCGGGCGCGCTTCGCTCCTCGATCTTCGCCGAGTTCCCGACGGACTTCCATCTCGTCTGCGAGCGGCGGGACGGCGTGCTCGCCGGTTACGCCATCCTCGGAGTGCCCAAGCACAGCCGCGAGAGGCCCGCGCAGGTGATGGATATGGCCACGCTCGGGGCCGATCTGGGCATCTCGCGGCGGCTGATCGAGAGGTCGGCGTCCCTCGCGGCTTATCACGGCAGGGAGCTGGAGGTTGCGGTGTCGGTGCAGGATCCGTTCGTGCCCGCGCTCGTGGCCTGCGGGTTCTCGCATGCGGGCAGGGGCACGATCCTGATGGCGCAGTTGCTCGAGCCGCCCCGCCTCTTCGATGAGTGCTGGCGCGAGCGCTTCGAGCTGGGCGGCGTGGGGCTCAGCGCGTGGACCGAGTGCTCGGAGCACGTGCTCATCGAGCCGGAGCGCGGGAACCTGATGCTCACGCTCGAGATGAAGGAGGAGGTGCTGCACCGGTGGCTGCTCGCGAGGGCAGACCTCGCAGCCCGCCTGCGCGAGGGATCTGTCACGGCGCGCGGTGTGCTCTCGCCCCTGCTCGTCGAGCGCGTCTGCGCCACGATCCCCCTCGTGCCCTGGGCGTTCCACTTCCTTGACTGGATATAGACCGGAGGCGTACCAGAAGGCGGCGGGGTTGCGCTTGAGTATGACACCCGAGTACACTATGGCTGCCCGTAACATAAATCCGGGCTCCCGGCTCCTGGCGGGAGCTTAGGCAACTCCCGCGAGCGGAGTAAGGCCATGAGATATGTCCTTGCAGCAGCGGTGACCCTGGTCGCAGCCGCGGTGATGATAGCGAGGTACCCGCAAGACCTTCCTGTATCTCACCCGCTCGGAGCAACTGTCTCGACTCAGGGCGTGGACCCGATACCGACCGGAGCGCCTGAACCGCTGACGCGGGCGGAAGCGGTCGAGAAGGCGCGCGGGCTGTCCAGGGCGATGGGGGAGCTGTCCCCTCGGCTCGTGGACGTGAGGGAAGTGAGCTTCCACGAGGCTCTGGCTCGCACTGATAGCCTGCCGAGGGAGGCGAACGGACTGCCACCCGATGAGCGCCGGGTATACCTCGTGAAGATGAAGGGCGCTTTCGAGCCGCTCAGCCATCCCAGGGAGGCTGGCCAGCAGATCAGGGGCACGATGTTCCTGATCGCGGATGCCGTGAACGGCCGGCCCATCGGGTGGGGGATCAGGGGAGACGAGCCCGGGCGGTCGAGGTCGCTACTGCTCCGACTCGGGGACGTGCGTCGGGGCCTCCTGCGGTGCGCACTCGGTGGGGTCGCCCGCGAGCTTGTCGAGCGCGTGCACGAGCGCCGGGATCACCACCGAGAGCGACTCCCGGACGCCCTTCGGGCTGCCGGGTAGGTTCACGATGAGCGTGCGGGAGCACACCCCCGCGATCCCCCGCGAGAGCATAGCCATCGGCGTGTGCTTCAGCCCCTCCAGGCGCATCGCCTCCGCGATCCCCGGCACCAGGTAGTCCACCACCCTGAGGGTGGCGTCGGGGGTCACGTCGCGGGGCGAGAGCCCTGTGCCGCCTGTCGTGAGGATCAGGCTGATCTCCGACCTGGAGGCGAGCTCGCGGAGCGAGTCGGTGATCCTGTCGGCGTCGTCGGGGAGCACTCGGTAGTCAATGACCTCGATGGGCAGCGGCGCGAGCAGCTCCCTGATCGCCTCGGCGCTGAGGTCCCGGGGTCTCTCCCCGGCAGCGCCCCTGTCGCTGAGGGTAAGTATTGCCGCGTTATACTTCACTGGGGTTGACCTCCTGGCCCACTGGGTTCCGCACCGCCTCCCCGTACTCTCCGCGTGCGCTCTCCGGGAGCATCGCTGCGATGCGCCGCATTATCAGGTCCGAGACGACCTGCGGGTCGCCGGCCGCCCCGATCTCCGAGGGCTCGATAGCCTCTCCTATGGTCAGGCTCGCCTTCGTCCTCAGGTGCGGGACCCCGCCCCGGAACGCGTTCTGTGTGCCGTACACTGCAACGGGCAGGACGGGCACCTTCGAGCGCAGCGCGATCACCCCGATGCCCGTGCGGGCCCTCGCGAGCCTGCCCGTCCGGCTGCGGGTGCCCTCGGGGAACACCCCGAACGGGATCCCGCGCGACACGGCGTCCTGAGCGGCCCGCAGCGCGTCGCGCCCCGGAGATGCGCGGTTGACGAGCACCGCGTCCGACCAGCGCAGGAGCGGGCGCAGCACTGCCACGTCCGCCAGCTCCACCTTCGCCATGAAGCGCGGCCTCCGCGGGAAGATCGCGAGCAGCAACACCGGATCTACGTTGCTGACGTGATTGCACGCCACGATGAACGAGCCAGCCGGAGGCACGTTCTCCATCCCCCTCAGGTCCAGGTCGAGCAGCAGCCGAAACCCGACGTTCCGCACGAGCCACCGGGCGATTACGAACGACAGCTGCTCGTGTCTCACTCGCCGACTATCCACGGCCTCAGCTCCGCGACGATCTGCTCGGGGGTTCTGCCCGTCGTGTCCACCACCACTGCGTCCTCCGCCACCCGCAGGGAGTACTCGCCCTTGTTCCGGTCGGCCTCGTCCCGTCGCTCGACATCCTCGAGCACCCACTCGAAGCTGACGTCCTTCCCGGCCCGAGCCATGTCCCTGTACCTGCGCCGCGCGCGCTCCTCGACCGTCGCGGTCAGGAACAGCTTCAGGTCGGCGTCCGGCAGCACGACCGTGCCGATGTCCCGCCCGACGAGCACGCTCGGCCCGGAGCGCGCGATCTCCCTCTGCCTCTCGAGTAGCACGGCGCGTACCGACGGGTGCGACGAGACCTCCGACACGTGGCGGTCCACCTCCGGAGAGCGGATCTGACTCGTAACGTCCTCCCCGTCGAGCCGCACGTGGTACCACACCTTCTCGCCCTGGTCGGGTGGCTCGATGCAGACGCGAGTCTCGCGGGCGAGCTCCGCGAGAGCCTCGGCGTCTCCGGGGCACACGTGGTGCCGGATGGCCGCGAGCGTGATGGCTCTGTACAGCGCTCCGGTGTCGAGGAACGTGTAGCCGTAGGTGTCGGCGATGAGCTTGCCGATCGTGCTCTTGCCCGAGCCCGCAGGCCCGTCCACCGCGATCGTTCGGGCTCGATTCAAGTACTGTCTCCTTCGGGCTCCAGCCCGGCGGCGCGCCTGAGCCGTCCGACCTCGTCCTCGCTCAGGGGGCGATGCGCACCCGGCGGCAGGTCTCCGAGCTCGAGAGGGCCGAGCGCGACCCGTACGAGCCTCGTTACCTCCAGTCCGAGCGCCTCGAGCGTCCGCCTGACCTGGCGCTTGCGGCCCTCGCCCATGGTAACCGAGAGCGTCGCCGATTGCTCACTCCTCTCGAGGACGCGCACCTCGAGCGGGCGGCTCGGTCCGTCCTCGAGCCGGACTCCCTGACGGAGCTCGCGCAGCCTCTCCTCCGAGAGGTCGCCGCGGACCTCGACCGTGTAGCGCTTGTGGACTCCGTATCTGGGGTGCGTCAGGCGGTGGGCCAGCTCGCCGTCGTTCGTGAGCAGCATCATCCCCTCGGAGTCGCGGTCGAGCCGCCCGACGGGGTAGAGCCGCTGCCCGCTCTCGACCAGGTCGAGCACCGTCCGCCTGCCCCGCTCGTCGCGCGCCGTGCTGAGGACTCCCTTCGGCTTGTTCAGCATCACGTACTCGCGGTGCGCTTGGGGAGTGACGATCCGACCGTCCACTGCGATGACGTCGGTGGGCAGCGCTGAGGCTCCGGGCGTGCGCACGACCTCTCCGTTCACCGTAACCCTGCCCTCGCGGATGAGCCGCTCGCTCGCGCGCAGCGACGCCACCCCCATGCGAGCCAGGAGCTTGTGGAGCCTCACGGGTTGTTCCAGGGTCAAGGCAGCTCCCCGAAGAGCGGGTAGGGGTCGAGGGGGATGGTGCCCGCCCAGTAGTGCGGTCGCCTGGGGCCGGGTACGTAGATCGTGAGGTCGAGGTTCCAGGACTGGACTGCGGTGTAGGCGGCCTGGCTCGTCGCCCGGCGCGTCGTCGAGAGGAACTGCCGGGAGCTCAGCGGCACCCACTTGTACGTCGCGAAGCCCCAGTCGAGCAGCGTTCTGGCGTCCGAGAACCTGTCCTGCGAGCCCATCACGACTACGATGAGGGCGGAGTGTCCGCGGCGGGCGGAAGCCACGAGCACCTCTCCGGCTCCGTAGGTGGTGCCGGTCTTGATCCCGTTCGCGCCGCCGTAGGTGCCGAGCAGCTCGTTCGTGTTCGTCACGTAGTGATACACGGGGACCGTGTTCGCGCCCGTGCCCATGTAGCCCGTCACCCTGTAGCTCTGCGTCGAGACGATGTTGGCCAGCAGGGGGTTGCGCAGCACCTGCCTGCCGATCATCGCCAGATCGAGCGCCGTGGAGTACTGGCCCGGCGCATCGAAGCCGTTGGGGGTCTCGAAGTGGGTGTTCCTCAGCCCCATCTGCTCCACGTACCTGTTCATCGCCCGCACGAACGCGGCGATGCCGTCGTCGCCCACTCCCCCAAGGTGGGTGCGGCCAACGTAGTCGGCGATGGTGTACGCCGCGCTGATCCCCTCCGGCAACGACGCGGCGTACAGCAGCTGCTCGAGGCTGAGGCGCTCCCCGGCCCGAAGGTGAGCACTCGACCCGCCGACGAGGTCGCGGGGATAGACCGTCGCCATCT